>JASFOL010000011.1:0-12136 GCA_050116545.1 bacterium
ATCCAGGAGTCTCCCTCCTTGTGGAATCCCTGATTGCAGGTCCCGCTCTTAACGGTCGCAACTACCTTCTTCATCGCGAACCTCCTTCCATCAGATCTTCTTCAAGGGCCTGGCGATCTCCTCATCCTCAACGAACGCCTTGTCCTTCCACCTTCCGGACCTGAAGATGAAGTACATCAGGGTCGCACGCCCTATCCAGTCAATCAGTGTACCGTACCAGATCCCCTTAAGGCCAAGACCAAAATAGACGCCCAGCAGGTAAACCAGCGGCAGCCTGAAGATGAAGGTCCCTATAAGCGCCACGATCATGGGGCTCCGGGTATCCCCCGCACCCCTCAGGGCCCCCGCGAAGGTGAAGAGCACGGCAAAGGCAGGAAGCTCGAAGGCCCCGATCACCAGACAGGATACGGCTATCTCTCTCACGTCAGCATCGGGCTTAAACATCGCGACCGCCCAGTGGCGTATGAGGATCAGGACCACTGTCATCACGGCCGCCACCGCCACAGAGAGCTTCATCGTTGCCCAGGCGTTCTCGTGAGCGCTTTTTAGGTCCCTCCTCCCCACCGCCTGCCCCACCAGGGTGGTTGCCGCGATGGTGAAGCCAAAGCCCACGGTCAAGGACACCGACTCCAGGCGGAGCGCGATCTGGTTGGCCGCAAGCACCACCGTGCCCAGCGCCGCCACTACCCTCATATAGAAGATAAAACCCATACGCATCACCATCCGCTCAGCGGCCACCGGCCAGGCCAGCCGGATGATCCTCCAGAGGAGACTAAAGTCCGGCAGGAATGCTCTTACACCTAAGCGCATACCGTCAAAGCCGCGCGAGAGCTTTAGAGCAATTAGCAGGGCATTGAGGCCATAGCCGCAGACCGAGCCTATGGCGGCGCCCTTCACCCCGAGCTCGGGAAAGCCCCAGAGACCAAAGACCAACCCGGCGGAGAGCGCGATCTTAAATATGGCACCGGCGAGCGTGTAAAGCATCGGAGTCCTTGTATCCCCCACGCCTTTCAGGGCACCGCCACCCGCCAGCGCCACGGCATAGAAGGGCGATGCCATGAGGTTTATCTGCATGTAGAGGACTCCGGATTCGCGCACCAGGCCCTCACCGCCCATCGCGATCATGGCAAGGCGGGCAACCAGCACTCCGATCCCTCCCGAGATGAAACCGAGGATCAGGGCCAGCAAAACCGACTGGCCGGCGCCCTGGCAGGCGAGGTCCCTGTTGCGGGCGCCATAGGCCTGGGCGACAACGGTAGTCGTCGCCAGGGCCACCGAGTTAAAGGGCTCATAGAAGATCCGGAATACTGTTACCGCGATGCCGACTCCGGCCAGTATCTCGGTACCCAGCCGGGAGAGGAAGAGGATGTCGGCGAAGATGATGCTTGTGATAATCAGGAACTCGAGGCTCGCCGGCCAGGCAAGGTTGGCGACACTGGTGTAGAGGCCCTGGCCCGGCTTGAGCGATGGCTCGGCTGTGGGCACAGGTTCCTGCCCGGGTTCTTGTATGGAATTATCGGATGGCGTCACATGCTTTCCATCATTCCGGGTCACCCTTCCTGGGGAAGGGGACCCCTGCTATTTCTTGGCCACACGCGTGATCAAGCCTGACACCAGGAAGACCAGCCCGACGATGATATCCGGATCGAATGTACTGCGCATCGCCAATCGAAGCAGCCCCGAAGCCAGAAAGGCTATGCCCAGAATTATCGCAATAGTGGAAAACGATCTCATTGGCTTTTGTTTCCTCCCGTCAACCGGAAACCGTCTGTGACTTTCGACTGAATGATTATAGTGAATTCCAAGACTGAGTCAAAGAGTTCGCTAAGAGGAAGGCCCGTTCAGCCGATGGCGCCACCGAGGGGTTTACGAGGCCCCAGCCCGCCGGCCCCAGAGGACAACCCGCGGTTGACATAAGCCCGCCGGCGTGATTGAATCATAGGCCGTGCCGATTCCGGGGGGATTCAGCGGGCTCGCCGCAAGAGTCTGCCCGGCTCGGATACGAATGCCAATGGAATGCCATGGGGGGAACACACATGAAAGATGCGTTGAAGAATGTCCTGGACGGGATCAGGAAAACCGTCGACTATGCCGACGCTCGCCTGATGACCACGCGGAGCGAGAGGCTCAAGGTCAAGAACGGCTCGGTGGATTCGATAAGCGACTCCACATCCAAGGGCTTCGGGATCCGGGTCATCGTGGACGGCTGCTGGGGCTTCTCCTCCAGCTCCGCCCTCTCGGAGGACGAGGCCGCCCGGGTGGCCGAGGAGGCCATCGAGATCGCCCGGGCCACCAGGCTCCTGAAGAAGTGGGACGTGGACTTGGCCGAGGAAGAGCCCAAGGTCGACACCTACCGGACCAGGATCGTCAAGGACCCGTTCGAGGTCTCGCTGGATGAGAAGATCAAGGTGCTCCTTGAGGCCGACAAGATCATGCGGCGCAACCCGGCGATCAAGGTGGCGGAGGGCTCGCTGGGATTTAACCGGTTCGACAAAGTGTTCTTGAGCACCGAGGGCGCCGACATCGAGCAGACCATCTTCGAGGCTGGAGGCGGGATCGCCGCCACCGCTCTTAGCAACGGCGACATCCAGAAGCGCTCCTACCCCAACTCCTGGGGCGACTATATGTGCCGGGGCTTCGAGTTCATCGAGGAGATGCGGCTTCCGGACTTTGCCGAGAAGACGGCTGAGGAGGCGGTGGAGCTCCTGACGGCGCCCGACTGCCCCTCCGGCGAAATGGATATCATAATCGGGGGCTCTCAGCTGGCACTACAGATCCACGAGTCCTGCGGCCATCCCACCGAGCTGGACCGGGTCTTCGGCACCGAGGCCAGCTTCGCGGGCACAAGCTTCTTGACCGTTGAGAAGATGGGGAACTTCAAGTATGGCTCGCCGCAGGTCTCCATATACCAGGATGCGACCGCGGAGGGTGGCCTTGGGACCTTCGGCTATGACGACGAGGGCGTGCCGGCCCAGCGCACACCGGTCGTGAAGGACGGCCTCTTCGTAGGGTATCTCACCTCCCGCGAGACGGCGTCAAAGCTCAAGCAGCGGAGCAATGCCTGCATGAGGGCCGACTCCTGGAGCCGCATTCCGCTTATCCGGATGACCAATATCAACCTGGAGCCGGGCGAGTGGGAGTATGAGGATCTTATAAAAGACACCAAGGACGGCCTCCTCATTGACTCCAACAAGAGCTGGAGCATCGATGATAAGCGACTCAACTTCCAGTTCGGGACGGAGCTGGCCTGGAGAATCAAGGACGGGAAGATTGCCGGAATGGTCAAGAACGCCGTCTACACCGGGATCACTCCCGAGTTCTGGGCATCCTGCGACGCCGTATGCAATAAGAATCACTGGCACATCTGGGGCATTCCCAACTGCGGCAAGGGAGAGCCCATGCAGGTGGCCCACGTTGCTCACGGGGCCGCGCCTTCCAGGTTCAGAAAAATAAGGGTGGGGGTGTGAGATGCTAGGAGAGACCAAAGCACAGGATATCCTGAAAAGAGTGTTGTCGATGGTTGAAGCCGACCAGGCCGAGGCCATCCTGATGGGCGGCTCCAGTGCGCTCACGCGCTTCGCCAATTCGACCATCCACCAGAATGTTTTCGAGAAGGACAATGTGGTCTATCTCCGGGTGGCAAAGGGCAAGAAGATCGGAGTGGCCACTTCCAATATGACCGATGATGAGTCCTTGAAGGCCCTGGCAAAGAAGGCAGGCGAGATAGCCGAGGCCCAGGTGCCCAACCCCGATTTCGAGGGCTTCGCAAAGAGCGAGCGCGCGGCCAAGGTCGACGCCTTTTTCCCCGAGACCCTGGAGTGCAGCCCCCAGCGAAGGGCGGAGAATGTGAAGGCGGTGGTCGATGCGGCAGCGAGATTCAACTTCCTTGCGGCGGGGTCCCACTCCACCTCGGCCACAGAGGTGGCTTTCCTCAACACGCTTGGGACCCAGCAGTATCACAAGTACACCTCGGCCTTCATGAACACGGTGATCATGGCCCCCACGAGCTCGGGCTATGCGGATTCCTCGTGTCTTAATATCGCGGATTTCGATCCGGCGGCCGTGGGCGAGGAGGCCACCCGCACCTGCGCCGAGAGCCAGAACCCCAGGGAGATCGAAGAGGGCCAGTACGATGTTGTGATAACCCATTATGCGCTGGATAGCCTGATGATGTGGCTTTCCTACATAGGCCTGGGAGCCGACTCCTTCCAGGACGGGCGAAGCTTCATGACGGGCAATCTGGGAAAATCGATCATGGGTAAGAACATCTCGATCTGGGACGACGGGATGGATCCCACAGGGGTGCCGATGCCCTTCGACTTCGAGGGGGTTCCCAAGCAGCGGGTCAATATGATCGAGGACGGCGTTGCAAAGGCCGTGGTCTATAACACCATAACCGCTAAGAAGGGCGGTACCACCTCGACCGGGCATGCCCTCTCGCCGGATGAGGATATCGCGGCCCTGCCGATAAACATGTTCTTCTCGACCGGGGAAAATACCGAGGAGGAGATGATCGCCTCGATGGAGCGGGGCCTCTTCGTCAGGCGCTTCCACTATGTGAACGGTCTCCTGGCAACCCGGAAGGCCCTCTTTACGGGGATGACCCGGGACGGCACATTCCTTGTGGAAAACGGCAAGATCAAGCACCCGGTCAAGAACCTGAGGTTCACGCACAGCATGCTCGATGCCTTCTCCAATGTGGAGATGATAACAAGCAAGGCCAATCTCCACATATCAGACTGGCTGGGAGCAAGTGTGGTACCGGGCCTTAAGATCAAGGGCTTCAACTTCAGCGGCAAGACGGAGTTTTAAGAAGGGACAGACACAAAGGGGACAGCGCCCTTTTCCGGAAAGAAAAGGGCGCTGTCCCCTTTTTGATACTCCCGATATCTTTGTCCGAAACAGGTACCTGTCCCCTGTTTTCGCGAGGTCCCCCACTTTGGTGCCCGGCACCTATTCTGGTGCCTGGCACCTATTTCCTATTTCAGCAATATCACCTTGGTGCCTTGCACCTGGCCTTCGGGCTTGACGAAGTAGATGCCGGCGCCGACCGGGCTTCCCGCGACATCATTGCCGGCCCAGGTGGCCTTTGCCACTGCGCCGTCCACGGTGGATGACAGCGTGTTCACCAGCCTCCCGTTTACATCATAGATGTCGAAGCGCACCGGCGCCCGGCCATCCGCCTTCATCTCAAAGGCGATCATGCCCCTGCCGGGATTGGGAGCGGCCTTCAAAACGCGCGGCTCCACGGTTGCCACCACCCCTGCCGATCCATCGTCGGGGCGCGCCAGCTCCGCAAGCGAGGCGACCGCACCCTTCACCGACTGGACATAGAAGTCGAAGTCGATATTGTATATCACGTCATTGGTTGTGTGATAGTAAGGATAGTGAAGCGGCGAATCCTCGATTCCGCAGAACCCATCATAGCCGGCGTCCCAGAAGGAGGAGTTGTCGCTTCCCACGTGGCTCGATACCTGTCTGTGAATTGCAAGCTCCGGAACATATAGACCGGCCGCCGCCTCGAACTGGTCACCCAGCCACAACGAAGGGACATTGCATATGATCTCCAGGTCTTCAGGATCGATGTCCTCATAACCTATCATGTCGAAGTTGAGCGCCGCGACTATGGAGTCCCCTTTGGCACGAGCCTCTTGCACATAAGCCCCGCTGCCGACCAGGCCCTGCTCCTCCCGGGAGAAGCAAACGAAGCGGATTGTCGCTTCAAAGTCATAGTCCTTGAGTATCCTCGCCGCCTCAAGAACGCACACGGTCCCGGTACCATTGTCGTCCGCTCCCGGGGCCAAATAGTATGGATTGTTCGAGGTGCAGTCATAGTGCCCGCAGATAACGTAGATCTCCTCAGGGTTGGTCGTACCGGTCTTGGTCGCCACCACATTGACATCACCCATGTGGATTCCGTAGCCCTGGTCCTGCCAGTCGGCTCCGCCATTGGTGGAGTGATAGATCAGACCCGGACCACTCATCCAACCCTCGGTGTTGCTCACGAAAAACACATCCCTCAGGTTAACTGTGTATCCATAGTTGAGATCGATCCAGGTATCGCCGCCGTTCCAGGTCTTGTACAGGGCGCCGGTGGTACCGCAGGTCCAGCCGATCTGGTCATTGATGAAGAACACCGCCAGCAGGTCTTCGCTGGTGGGAGTGCTGATTGACGTCCAGGTGCTGCCATCGGTGGTCTTCAGCATCGTGCCGCTCGAGCCCGAGATCCACCCATTGTCGGCATCCTGGAAGCAAAGGTCATTGAGATCATAGCCGACCGGACTGGAAACCGAGGACCAGCTGGAGCCTCCATTGGTGGTCTTGCGGATAACGCCATTGGTACCCACCACCCATCCGGTGCTGCCGTCAGTGAACCAGATGGAATTGAGGTCCTGGCTGGTGCCGCTGGAGACCGATGACCAGCTGGAGCCTCCATTGACGGTTTTTATGATGGTGCCGTTCTCGCCGCAGGCGAACCCGGTGCTCGTGTCCGTGAAGTAGACTCCGAAGAGATCATTCGAGGTCGGGGTCGAGATCTCATCCCAGGTCAGGCCGTCGTCGGTCTTTAAGACCACACCATAGTTGCCGACGATACAGCCGCTGTAGTTATCATGCATCACTATGTCCCAGAGCGCGGTATCAAGGCCGCTGTCCTGCTCGTCCCAGTTTGTGCCGCCATCGTAGGTCTTAAGGATCATACCCGCCCTGCCGATTGCCCAGCCCGTCTGATTGTCCACGGGGAAAATGACGCGCTTGACCTGCGTGACGAAACGGAAATAGTCGTATTCCACGTCGAGTCCCATGTCCTCGAAAGTCTCCAGAATGAACTGACCGGCCTTCTTGCACATGGGGTCGGGGGTGTATCTTGTGTTTATCGTGATGGTCTCGCCGCCAATCACAGCGGGGGTCGCACCGCTTAAGTCACTCAGGGTGGAGTAGAGCCGGCTCCCGGAGACCGAATCCACCATAGCCTGAATATCGGGGTCATACACCATCGGAGTCTGTAGCCCTGCAAGCAGGCGGCTTGGGCCCTCGTCCTGCGCGATCATGGGAAGTCCGGCATCGGTCGGCAAGGGAAGCCGCTTCTTAAAGGGGAGCATATGGATTCCCACAGCTTCAGTTTCTTCGACCGCCACCAGGTAGAAGTCATCCTCAGCCTTTACAATGCTGGATTCATACTCAGAGGGGAGCGCCGCCTGGTCCTCGCCGCGCGGCACCATGTAGATCTCGCGTGAGCCCACATCTTCCATGACGGTCTCATAGGGGATGCCGAGGGACTGAAGGTGCCTCTCACCTCTCGGCCCGGCATAGAAATAGAAATTCTCGTCGCCGCGTGCCGCCAGCTTCAGGTATCCATCATCGACAGCCGTTTCCACATCCTCAGACCTTCCCTCGACCACAGCCGACTCGATACCGATAAGCCGGGTGAAACCGTAAAGATGCTCGCCCGCGCTCGCCAGCGAGACCAAGGTCAGGGCCAGAGCGCACAGCAATGCGCACAGTCTTACCTTTGACATGCATACCTCCATTGTTGTCCTAGATATTCCATTATACCAAACTTTGGCCCCGGAGTCAAAACCTTGCGATTACTAGGGTTGAGTCATACTAGGTTTTTGAGCCCAAAATGCAAATGGTGCTAAAGAAGCCCTCCGGTTTGCCGAAGTATCTTGAGTGATTGAATGCAATCAGCACTCAGTGATGCAAATCAAGAGCCAGGAGGTGGCTAAATGGACGTGATCTTCGACATCGCCGGCGCCGCGGAGTACCTCCACATCAAGAAGTGGACCCTCTACCGGCTGGCCAAGAAGGGCAAAGTGCCGGGCATCAAGGTCGGGGGGCAGTGGCGCTTCAAGAAGGACGTGCTGGACAGCATGTTCTACGGCGGAAGTCAGAAACAGAAGAAGCGTCACCAGCCCACAGACGACTAGCAGGCGCAATAACGGAAGAGTAATCAACGGATCTGTATCTGAAGGACCAGCATTCAAAGGAATTGCACAAAACGGAATAGTTTCGCGGGTTGTGACACAGTAGGCATCGGTTTTGGGACATTGGACCAGAGCCAGGCATGGGGCTAGTCTGCTTTACTCACAGCCCGCGTTTTCTATTTGGGCGGCAAGGCTCGGAAGCGGGGGCTGAAACCGGACGTGAGGGCCGCTATGAGGACCGCGCCGCTAAGAGGGCCGCGCCGCAATGAGGGCCGCGCCGCAAATGGAAAAAGGGGGAAGCAAACGCTCCCCCCTGTCCTGCTAAGCTGTATCTCCGTGTCTACTTGTACAGATTCTTAATGCTGCCCCAGGTCGAGTTCTCGGTCGCGCTCGGGCCATAGAGCTCGATGCAGTGGTAGCATGAGATAAGCACCGGCGTATCGGTATCCCAGGTGGTACCCCCTACGGTGCTGAGCTGAAGGTCATCATTGTAGCTCAGGTCCAGAGGCCCCTTGGTTCCACCCTCCTGAGTCACCCAGATCTCGAAGAAGACCTGGCTGAAGACGGTGCAGTCGACTCCGAGGAGATCGTAAGGAAGCGCGATCTCATCGAACTCTGTGCTGACGATCCAGTCCAGAATATTGGCATTCTGGGTCCAGCCGGCGCCGTTCCACACGCACCACTCGTCCCAGTCGGAGTCAATATTCTTGTAAGCAATGAAGGCCGGATAGCAGGTGCCCTGGAAGCCGATCTGATGTCCCCAGGGGTCCGTGGTCCCACCCGCTCCAAGCGGGAACATGATAGCTATGCCGACCTGGACGCCCGTCCAGCCGTCCTGGTCGTGCCCGTAACCGATATAGATACCATCGCTATCATAGGCCACATACACATCACCGATATCCAGCGGGGCAAACTCCGTATCACCGCCATCCGCGTCGACAAGATCCGCGGGGGCAAAGTCATTCACGCCATCAATAACGATGGCATAAGCCCAGCCGACGCATAACACTGTAATAGCCACGATGAGCATCGACACTTTAGCAAACATAAATGGCCTACCTCCTGTCTCTGGCTGACTCTCAGCCCGTGTGCGCCATGACCCGTGTGCGCAGGATATCCCATTCCGGCCCACCGGATCGCTGTTTTCCCACTTCTAATCCATTATAGCACAAGCTTTTCGGACCTGTCAATCTAAATACGCCCTTCTCCGGCGTGTTACGAGTGTTCATTCGGGTAATAGGTAATCAAGCTGGTTACCTTTAGGATCTGAGCCCGCTGGCGAGGGACCTGCGGCGGCGGCAATCGTGAAACTGCCGTGACGGGCAAGAAACGGCGCCCTGGCCGGATCTGAAGCGGCAGCGCGGGCCCGAAAAGCGGCAGCACTCCGGCGGCCCGGCCGGACCTGAAGCGGCAGCGCCGGACCTGAAGCGCTCGCGCTCCGGCAGCCTGGCCCGGGAGGCTCTCAACCCGGCAATATGGTGGACTTCGAGGTTAAAGCCGGGGACCGAAGCTGCCGATATCTATGCAGTGTTGAGATGTATTCATATGCCGAGGGCCGCCACTGAAATAGCGGCCCGTGGAGATACCGGATGGAAATGGTAGACAGCACAACTGCCACTGTCGAGAGTGAAGTCAAGGAGATAGCCAAGCTTCTCTCGCGGGCGGCCAAGAACTACCAGATGTATCTTTCCAATAACCGGATGTTCCGGACCTCGCTTGAGAACCTCAAGGCCGCGCTTCAGGACTTCCTTGAGGAGAATGAGACTCTCACTTTTGTGGTCCGGGAATTCGAGCTTCTCCACAGGACAGATCCCGTCTACACCAATACAGATAAGCACCAGAGCATAGCCTTCAGGATGTACCGGGACGGTGTCAGGCTTCTGAGCTTCCACCAGGGAATAACCGACGATGATCTCCTGGCCTTCTTCGAGGCCCTGACCCGGTGCATGGAGACCGACAACCTGGAAGAGGACTTCGTGACCCTGATGTGGGCCAAGGACCTCCAGGCCATCACCTACTATGAGGTCAATGATTTCGAGGCCGACTACCAGAGCTTGAGCGACCAGGCCGGCAATGAGCTCGGTCCGCAACCCAAACCCTCCGAGCCTCTCACTCCGGCGACGCTTGAGGAGGCGCCGTGGAACAGGATCACAACTGAGACCGAGGAGCTCAAGCCCAGCATAACGCTTACGGCGGAGGACCTTGCCGAGGTCCGCGACCTCACGCTCGCCGTCGATGATGAAGTGTTCCTGAAGCGGGCGGGCGAGGTGCTCACCATGACGCTCGAGATCGAGAACGTGCCCGAGGCTTATGTGGACATGGAAACAGCCTTCAATGCCTATATCGATACCTGTCTGGCCAGGAAGTGTCTCAGTCTAGCGGCCGAGATGCTCAGGGACCTCAAGCAGCGTTACTCCAAGTTCAAGGCCGACGAGGTCCAGAAGGCCCTGGAGAGTATCATCGATGCCCGTCACAGCGAGAAGAATGTGGCAATCATCGGCGAGATCCTGTCCACGGGCAGGGAGACCCAGTGCGAGCGCTGCAGAATGTATCTGTCGGAGCTTTCCGAAGAGGCCGTGCCGGTGATCTTCAAGCTTCTTCCCAGCAGCAGTCACCAGGCCTCAAGGCATGCGCTTGTGAGCTCGCTGGCCAGGATCGGGGCGGCCAATCCTGAGAGGATCGCCAAGTGCGCCGGCCGGGAGATGGCAGAAGAGGCCGAGCTGGCCCTTGAGGTCCTCGAGACCATAGGAACCGAGAAGGCCCTGGCGGAGGCCATGAGTTTCGCCGGCAATTTCTCGCCCAAGATCAGGGCCAAGGTCGCGCTGCTCGCGTCCAAGCTCAGAACCGGTCATGCCCAGGAAGTGGCCGAGACCCTCATCAATGACGAAGATCACTCGGTGAGGCGCAGGGCGCTTACAACGCTTGCCGAGATCACCGGGGACCGTTGCGCCGACACACTCATAGGGCTATTCACTTCAAAGGACTTCCACCAGCTCAGCCATGACAGCAAACTCAGCATGCTGCTGGTTATCCGGGCACTGTCCCCTGTCGGCCAGCGCCGCGTGATCGAGGCCATACTGAAGTCCAGAAGCCTGTTTAAACGCAAACCCATGGATGACACCAAGGCCGCCGTCACCGAACTCGCGCATCTCATGGACCCGGAGGTTGCCGCGGATTGCCTGCGCTGGCTTTCCAAGCACTCCTCGGGCAAGCTCAAGCAGGCGGCCAGGACCACACTCGAGAAGGTAGACCATGGAAACCGAACTAAGAGATAGACCCGCGGATGTGATGACCTCGGCCGAGGCGCCATCGGAGCAGTCAGATCACGCCGCCGATCTTCAGTCGGCGCGAGCCCTGATAATCCAGATCGCCGCCGTCCAGAGGGTCTTGAGAATCTACAAACCCAACAATGCCGCGGTCACCCAGGCGGTCTCATCTCTGATGGAAACCCTGGAAGAGCAGTTCCAGGCAATGGGGGGCGTGGAGATACGCTTCTGGCGGGACTGCATTTTCACAAACAGCGACCGCTTGAGATGCGATGTGTCCAACTTCTCGGCGTATAAGTCCATGATCGCCCAATCGGGCCGGCTCGAGGTGGAAAAGATTATCATCGAGAGCGGTGTGACGCCGGACGAGATGCTCAAGTTCCTGAGCCTCTATGACGCGATGGATGTCGAGGGTGAAAAGGGCGACAGCGTGGCGGACAGGATCGCCTCCGAGAGCCTGTCTCACATCTCAATCGTGGCTTCCACCCAGGCCAATGAGGAGCTCCAGGACCTGGGGATCGAACAGCTCTCAAGTCAGGAACGAGCCAGGCGGGCCTTCTATGCAGCTCTGGGCTCGGCCAAGGAAGCCCTCCTTACACCGACGTCCCAGGGAGTTGCGAGCCTGAGAAAGGCCAAGCGCGCGGTCCAGGCCGCGGCCGATGCCCTCCTTGAGGACGAGATCTCGGTGCTGGCCCTTGCGACCCTGAAGGACCACGATGAATACACCTTCACACATAGCGTCAATGTGTGCATCTTCTCGCTTGCAATAGGACAGCGGCTCGGACTTCACCGAAGCTGGCTCGGCCGGCTCGGCATTGCCGCCCTGTTTCACGACATTGGCAAGGTCGCGGTGCCCACAGGGGTCTTGAACAAGATCGGCGTCCTGGATGTCGGCGAGTGGGAGGCCATCAGGCAGCACACCGTTCGCGGTGTGCGCAAGCTCTC
>JASFOL010000012.1:0-11810 GCA_050116545.1 bacterium
CTCGTCGAACCAGGTATAGGCATTGAGCTCTCTGCCGAAGGCGATCCCGTTGCGCTCGAGGGTCTTGATCACGCCCTTGCCGGGGAAATGCTCGGTTCCATTGAAGGCCATGTGTTCCAGGAAGTGGGCGAGGCCGTTCTGATTGTCTTCCTCGAGCACGGCCCCCACATTCTGCACGATGTAAAAGCTGGCCCGCTCCCTGGGTTCCTCATTGTGGCGGATATAGTAGGTGAGGCCGTTATCGAGCACGCCGTATATGGCGGCCGTATCCAGCGGCACCGGTTCGCTCAGCGCCACCTGGGCCGTTGAGCCGTTGGCGAAGGTGAGAAGTGCAAGCGCGAAAAGCACGCATGTCAGGATGGGAGTCGGACACAGGCAGTGGCGCGAGAATTTCATCGGGGTCCCTCCGTATTGTTTGAACGCTCTACCAGCTTCTTAACTCATTCGGGGGAGGATTTCAATGCGCACGACAATGCAGCTGCAAATGCGCGGAATCGGTTTTCTCTGATATAGCCCCGATGGTTGACGCCGGCCGGCATACCTGATAGAGTCATTGGACAATACAATCACAGGCATTGAGGGTGAGTATACCCTTTAGAGAGGAGCATCATGAAGCGAGTCGTCCCGATCTTCTTCGCGGTTTTGCTTCTTGCAGCCGCCGGACACGTGCTGGCTGCCCAGGGTGGAACCAGCGTCCCGGTAGGCGCCCTCGAGGCCAGAGACACGCCTGGAGATGAAGGCCACAGTATAACGCTCACATGGCAATCGGATGCCACTGCGCTGGTCATGGTGATGCGATCGACATCGCCCGAGTCGGGATATGAGGAGATCGGTGACGCGCTTGCCATGGACGGGACCTATGTCGATATGTCTGCGGTCGATGGGGTCGAATACTACTACAGGCTCGCGGCGGCCACCGATGCCGACACGCTCTATGGGGCGATTGCCGGACCGGTTGTGTCCACCAGCAACTGGTTCAGGACCCGGCGCGTAAACACTCTGATTCTCACCATTCTTCTCTTCGTCCTGGTGGCCGGCTATATCCAGCTGGCCAGGCGGGGCAAGGAGCTCTTTATCAGGCGCATCGCGGGCCTGAGCGCGATCGACGAGGCCATCGGCCGGGCAACCGAGATGGGAAGGAAGATGTTCTATATCCCCGGCATCCTCAGCCTGAGTGAGATCCAGACCATCGCAAGCCTCTACATCCTGGGCCATGTCGCCAAGAAGACGGCCACCTATGGCGCGTCCCTGGAATGTCCCAATATCGATCCTCTCACATTCACCGCGGCCCGGGAGACCGTCCAGCAGGCGTATATGGAGGCCGGAAAGCCCGACCAGTTCAAAGATGAGATGGTCACCTATATCACCTATGACCAGTTCGCCTACACCGCATCGGTGACGGGCAAAATGGTAAGAGAGAGGCCGGCGACCAACTTCTTCATCGGCTCATTCTTCGCCGAGTCACTCATCCTCGCGGAGACCGGCCAGAGCGTGGGTGCCATCCAGATAGCCGGCACGGCCGAACTTGCGCAGCTGCCCTTCTTCGTCACCACATGCGATTATACGCTGATCGGTGAGGAGCTCTATGCGGCGAGCGCTTATCTCTCGAAAGAGCCGCTCCTGCTCGGGACCATCAAGGCCCAGGACACCATCAAGGCGATCCTGATGATCACGATGGCCGTGGGAATCATCGTGCTGGCCCTGGGCTCAGATATCGTCCGGAGGCTCCTGGAAACCCACTAGGCCGGTGATGCAATCCTGGCGACCCGGCCGACACAGCCGCCCGCGCAAGACCTGTGCAGCCGCCTGGTCAAGACCTGTGCAGCCACCCGCGCAAGGCCTGTGAGGGCATGTCCACGCCTCCGCCTGCGAAGGCCGGCTATCGGACTATGTTCACCCGCCTGGTTTCGACGCCCAGGCTGCTCTCCAGCCGGGCGAAGTAAACCCCGCTCGCCACCCGGCGGCCGGCCTCATTCCTGCCGTCCCAGCGCACCTGATGATCTCCGGCGCCAAGATCTCCCGACTCCAGCGATTTCACCTTCCGGCCCGCCAGGTCATAGATCTCGAGCCTGACCGACGAGCCCCGCGCGAGCGAGAACCTGATCTCGGTGCTTTCCCTGAAGGGATTGGGCTGGCTCGAGAGTCCCATCCGGCCGGCCGCCTCTGTCGGGGTCAGCCCGGCTAGATCGGGCAGCTGGGTGAGATCGAATGAGTGCATCGAGCGCCCGTGGGTGCCCGCCACGAGAGTCCGCGTCGGGTTGTGGATCTTGATATCGTATATGGGCACCGCCGGGAGCCCCGATCCCAGCAGGTGCCAGCTCGCGCCGATGTCCTCGGTATAGAAACACCCCACGTCGCTTCCGGCGAAGATGCGCGTCGGAATATCGGGGTCGACAAGGACAGCATTGACCGGCGCCCCGGGGAGATCAGAGGTTATGTCGGTCCAGTTGGCCCCATAGTCGGTGGTCCGGTACACATAGCCTATGTTCTCATTCCAGCGAAGCCCCGAGAAGGCGACATATGCGGTCCCGGGACTCACCGGATCCACCGCCACCCTGGTGACCCATCGATTGGGGAGCGCCGCCGATATGTTGGTCCAGGCGCCGCCGCCATTGGTGGTGACCCACACCCTTGAATCATCGGTTCCCACATAGATCACGTCTTGATCGGCCGGAGAGACGGCGATCGTGGTGATGGTGCCGAAGCCGCCGCCCTGATCACCGCCGGTGAGATCGCCGCTTATCAGGCTCCAGGAGTTGGCTCCATCGGTCGTCCTGTAGACCCGGTAGCTCCCGTAATAGAGGGTCAGATGGTCGGACGGGTCCATCACCACCGGCGTGCTCCAGTTGGTCCGGTTGTCATAAACGCTTCCAAGCGCCCAGTCCCAGCTGTAGCCGAAATCCTCCGACTTATACAGATTGCCATATTGATATTCGACATACATCACGTCCGAGTCGGTGGGATCCACATTGACATAGAAACCGTCCCCGCCAAAGATGCCCTCCCAGTCATTGGTGCCGCCCGTCGGGGTACGCATCGTTCCATTGTCCTGTGTGCCTCCATAGAGCCGGTTGGGATTGAGATAATCGATCTCGATGGCATAGAACTGATTGGTCGGCTGATTGTAGAGCTTGGTCCAGGAATCGCCCGAATTGCTTGAGACATAAAGCCCGCCGTCATTGCCCTCATAGATATGGCTGTAGTCCGTGGGGTCGAAAGCCATCGCATGATGGTCCACGTGGTTGGAGGACGCGACCTCGCTCCATGTGGATCCGCCATTCTCGCTTCTGTAGAGCGGAACCCCGAAGGCGAACACCCGATTGGCATTGCCGGGATCGACCCGGATCTGGCCGAAATACCATCCAAAGCTGCTGTGAATGTCCGCCAGAGCTCCGTCATTGGTCTCGGTCCAGGAATCCCCGCCATTGACGGACTTATAGACCTCGGCTTCATAGACAGGAGCCGAACGATCATATATGGCATAGATGATGCTCGGGTTGGACGCGCATACCGAAATCCCCGGCCGGCCCACATCCGGGCCCTTGGGGAGCCCGGTGGTCAGCTCACTCCAGGTGTCTCCGCCATCATAGGAGCGCCAGATGCCGCTCGACCAGCCGCCGGACGTGCGGCTATTGAGATGCCTTATCCTCTCCCACATGGCCGCATAGACCGTGTCAGGCCTGGTCGGGTCTATGGCGATGTCTATGCAGGCGGTGGAGTCCGTCAGCGAATGCACCAGGTCCCAGGTGTCACCGCCGTCTTCGGAGCGATAGACTCCGCGCTCCGGATTGCTGCCGAAGAGCGCCCCGGCGCCCGCCACCCAGAGACGGTCGGTGTTGACGGGATCCACGACGATGCGGCCGATATAGCGTGTTTCCTCCAGTCCGATATAGGCCCAGGTGGCCCCTCCGTCGGTGGACTTGTACATCCCCATACCGAACCAGCTGAAACTCGAGGAATTGGCCTCACCGGTCCCTACATAGATGGTGTCCGGATGCAGAGGATCAAGAGCGATCGCACCTATGGTCAAGACCGGCAGGTCATCGGTTATCGGGGTCCAGGTAATGCCTCCATCCGTGCTCTTGTGCACGCCCCCGCTGGCATGAGCCGCGTAGATCAGGTCGGGATTGGTCGGGTGTATGGCGATGTCGGTTATCCTGGCGCCGATATTACTCGGCCCCTCCTCGACCCAGGAACCGCTCAATGGCGCCTGAGACTTCATGGTCTTCAGTCTCATGGCCTGGGCCTCGATAGCGGCGTCCATGAGCTGGTCATAGTCTATCCGGTCATAAGGGTAGGCCCGCTGTTTGTATCCCCAGCCGCTCGGGAAGAGACCTGGCTCATAGACCTTGCCCTGGGCCGCAAGATCGGCCTTGAACTCGGCCTTCTCCTGCTTGATCTTCCTGCCGACTTCCTCGGCGGTGAACTCGCCTCTATGGGGCCGGCTTTCCATCAGCCTCAAGGTCACCGACACCGCAATGATGAGAAGAAGAACCACGACGACTCCGCGCTTCATGCTGGAGCTCCTTTCTTATCGTTTTCGATACAGGTAGGTGCCGCGCGGCCCTTGTCCCGGGCCTGGATACACCTCTCCATCGCGATTATATCACAGACGCGGTCGGGATTCTACCTTTGCCGCTCAGGAGTGAAGCCCCCGGTGGGCTGAAAGCCGCTCCGATGGCCGGTGAGCGGGGCATTGCCCGTGAGAGATGCGTAATAAGCCTGGAGGAGCTCGTCCCAGTGCGTATCCCGTGTGAAGTCCAGCCCATAGTGGGAATCACCGTAGATTGGGTCATATGAAGCCCAGTATGGATGCGGCAGGTACAGGCTCAGGCCATTCTGGTCCGCCATCTCGCTTCCGCGGCACTCGGCAAAGACGCCTTCCAGGGCCGTCATCTTCACGAGGTCCAGGGCCCTTCGGACATCAGGCTTGTATGCGAATCTGCGAAGCCATGAGGCCAGATCATAGACGTCGGCGCACTGGTAGTACATGACCTCGAGACTGTCCAGGGCGAGCTCCATGTGATACCGGAACAGAGGCATGTCCTTAAGGTACGCGACGCTCAGGCTGTCCAGGGCTTCCACGAGCGAGCCGACCCGGCCGGGACAAATGGCCGCCATCTGGACCTCTTCCTCCCAGGATCCCGGGCACGAAACCTCGCGGTTCTCCCAGACCGAGTCAATCACAAGCCCGGCAAGATCCCGGCACTCCCGGGGCCGGTCCTCATCTATTGCCCTGCACAGGTCCCCCATCGCGTATACCCACCAGCAGTAGCCGCTTAAGTCCTCGGCGGCAACATAGAAGTCCACGCATTCCCTGAGCTCATAGACGGCCTCGACGGCCCCCATCAGGCAGGGCGCGCTGAACAGGAGTATGTCCACTCCGCCGGCGTCCTCAAGTGCCCGGGCCATTTCATCCATTGTAAGATTGTCATCATTGCTGCCGGCGTCCCAGCATGATCCCCGCCAGCCTCCGCCATGGTCATAGACCGCGAGCACATAGCCGCAGGCGGGATAGCTTGCTTTTGCATAGTCTAGAAAGCCCGAGAGGGTCGCGGGATCTCCCATGTTGATCTCCCCCATCTCCATCAGCACCTTGAGCTCGTGATCATGCTTGACCTGGAACATCCTGGCCGGCCCGCCGAGCGAATCCTGAAGAACCAGGACATTGACATTCGCGCCCGAGCGAGTCTCCTGCCGAAAGTGCTCCAGAGGGTCATAACCGGGAAAGTCCGCGTCATCATAAAGCAGCAGGGTCCAGTTCGCGGTCCCCGCATCACCGGTTCCGGTGGGGCTTTCGCCGCAGGATCCCAGGAAAGCCGCAAGGATGAGCAGAGTCGCGCTGAGAACACGATATGTCCGGTAGCCGAATCGCCGGAGAGTCATCAGCAGCGCCCTCTGCGCAGATCAGGTATCGCGACCTTTGGCCGCCCGCCGGGGTGCTCAGCGAGGAGTATCATTCCGCCTGGTTCAAGACGCTTCAATCGGCCCGCTCCGCAAAGGCCGCTCGGTCTATTGTGCTCAAGGTCGGCGAGAATGTCAAGATGCGGATGCTATGTCAACGGCCGCATGCCGCGCGACGGTCCGGCCAGATATTGATCATGCGCGAATCCTGCCCGGCCATTTCGCCGGAGACCGATCACCAAACGCATGCCGCGTGCCGGCGTTGCCAGAGGCCCTGATCACGCCGCGAGCGAGGCCCTGATCCTGGAACGCTGGATGAGATAGGCCAGAGCATAGACGGCGAGGCCGGCGAGATACATGTAGTACCGGAGGCCCGGGTCCAGGTCGAAGATCCGGGTGATTATGGCCGGATAGAAGAGGATCACCGAGGCGATGAGATAGAGCGGGACCTCGTACCATTTGTTTCTGGTGAGGAACCAGCCCTGCACGGCATTGGTGAAGGCAAATGCCCCCAGGATCGCCATCAGGAATATCAGCATGGCCTTTGCGAAACTGTCGACGCCGTAGAGCACCAGCTCGGCATTGAATACGAACATGAACGGGATCACGGCAGTTCTCAAGTCATACATGAATCCTTTGACACCCGTGGGGATCGGATCGCTCCCGGCTATGGCCGCGGCGGCATAGGCCGCAAGTCCGACCGGCGGAGTGTCGTCAGCCAGGATCCCGAAGTAAAAGCAGAACAGATGGGCGGATATCGCCGGAATGAAACCCACCACGCCCAGGGCACTGAGCTTTATGATCACCGGCACGGTTATGGAGGCCATCACGATATAGGTCGCGGTTGTTGGCAGGCCCATGCCGATCACCAGGCTGGCCACCGCCGTGATCAGCAGAAGCAGAAAGATGCTCCCGCCCGAGATCACCTCGACGACCTGCACTATCAGGCTCCCGATGCCGAGATTCACGATGCCCACCACGATTCCGGCGGTCGCGGTGGCGATGGCAACCGAGAGCATATTCCTGGAACCCGAGTTGAGCCCCAGGCCTATGGTCCTGAGACCTCTCTTGAGCGCACCCACCAGACCGGTCTGATTGCGAATTGCGCTTGCGATCTCTTTCACCATGATGATCACCATCAGGACCACGATGGCATTGAAGGCGGCCAGCTTGGGTGTATGGCGCATCACTATCAGCTCATAGATCAGGGCCACCAGGGGGATCAGATAGTAAAAGCCCCTCTTCATCACCGCCGCGAACGCGGGGATCTCGGCCTTCGGCAGTCCGCTCATCCCGAGCTTACTCGCCTCGAGATGGGTGATATAGAAAAGCGCGAAGTAGGAGACAAATGCCGGGATCGCGGCGGCCTTTACAACATCCAGATATGGAACGCTCAAGTACTCGGCGATGATGAAGGCGGCCGCCCCCATGATGGGAGGCATGAGCTGGCCATTTGTGCTCGCCGCCACCTCGGTCGCCGCCGCAACCCTGGGCGGGTAGCCCACCTTCTTCATCAGGGGGATGGTGAAGGTGCCCGTGGTCACCACATTGGCAATACTGGAGCCGGAGACCAGGCCGGTCAGCCCGCTTGAAACCACCGCGGCCTTGGCCGGACCGCCCTTGTATTTTCCCAGAAGCGAGATCGCGAGATCATTGTAAAAATGGCCGGCGCCCGCCCTGTCCAGCATGGAACCCAGGAGCACGAAGAGGAAGACCGTATTGGCCGAAACATCCAGAGGTATGCCGTAGATGCCCTCGGTCCCGAGCACCACCTGGCTGATATACTTCGACATCGATACGCCCCTGAAGGCGAAGATCGACGGCATATAGGGCCCGAGAAAGGCATAGACTGTGAAGAAAACCGCGATTATCGCCAGCGCGGGCCCGATCACCCGGCGCGAGGCTTCCAGGACCAGGACAATGAGAAGTATACTCAGGGCGATATCTCGAGCCGTGGGAAGTCCTGAGCGCATCATTATGCCGGTCCAGTCGAACACGATATAGAGCGCGGCCAGGCAGCCGATCGCCGCCAGCACATAGTCCAGGGGAGCTATTCGATGCCTGGAACCGGCCGGTGCCGCGGGATGCTCCGAACCGGCAGACGCCGCGGAATCCCCTGAACCGGCAGACGCCGCGGAATCCCCTGAACCGGCAGACGCCGCGGAATCCCCTGAACCGGCAGATGCGCCCTCGATGGAATCTGCGGGATCAGGCCCGCCGGAGACAGACCAGGCAGCCACAAACTGGTCGGACCGCTTTCTCCTGCGCGCCGACACGGTCAGGAAGATCAGGATTATCGCGAAGGCGAGATGGATCGCTCTCACGGTGATGCTGTCCAGGATTATGAACCGGGGAAGCGCCAGCTGAAAGAGGGCCCAGGCTATCGAAAGAGCGGCGACGAGCCATGTCGAGATGCTGAAGCCAGGGGTTGTCCGCCCGGAATCTATCCGTTTCACCTCGCGTCTATTCCGGCCCGATAAGGCCGGCTTCACGATAGTATCTCAGGGCGCCAGGGTGAATCGGAGCCGTGAGGCCCTGAAGCATGTTCTCGCTGGTGAGCACCTTGTATGCCGGGTGAAGCTCTTTGAACTCACTCAGGTTGACAAAAACCTCCCGGGTGATGGCATATACCACGTTCTCGGGCACGGTCACAGACGTGACCAGGGTGGCCTTGACGCCGACTGTCTGGATGTCCTGCTGATTGGCGGACCTCGGGTAGAACTCGACGGGTATCACAGACCTGGCATAATAGGGGAGTCTTGCCACCATCTCGTCGATGCCCGGACCAGTTATGTCTATGATTTTCACCTTGATCCTCCCCGACGTGGCTTCCTTGATATTCCCGTTGGGATGTCCGACGGTGTAAAAGAAAGCATCTATCCGCCCATCCTGAAGCAGGCCCGGCGCCTCGACGGCTTTCACATATTCCGCGGAGATGTCATCCTCGGTAATCCCGGCCGCCCGGAGAACGTCCCTGGAGTTCTGGAGCTGACCCGAGCCCGGATTTCCGAGGTTGACCTTCTTGCCCCTGAGATCCGCGATGGTCTCTATGCCGCTTCCCTCGGACGCCACCAGCGTGATCGACTCGGGATGTATGGCGAAGACCGATCTCAGGTTCAGCTGCGGTCCGCTTTCCGCCCATTCGGCCAGGCCATTGTAGGCCTGGTACTGGCGGTCCGACTGGGCCACACCGAACTCGAGATCGCCGCTCACCACCCCGTTGATATTGAAAACCGAGCCGCTGGTGGACTCGACCGTGGCCTTAATCTTGTACTCATCATACTTCAGGTTGATCATCCTGCTGATCGCCCCGCCGGTGGGATAGTAGACCCCGGTCACACCGCCGGTGCCGATGGTCACAAATGTGGCGTCTCTCTGGCCGCACCCTGCAGCCAGCAGCGCCAGGCCTAGCAAAGCCGACGTGCTGAGTTTCAATGTGGCACTCCTCCCTGCATCGGGGATCTGGATCCGACCGTCGCAGTATACGTGATGACGGCGCCGGCTTCAAGCCACTCCCCGCGCTAAAAGGGGTTTCTTGGGAAAAGTGTGAAACCGGCGGCCTATTCTGCCGAATATTAGGTAGAAATGACTATCCAGAATCTCAAGAAGGCCGGACAGCTCGACGTCGTGAGGGAGATCTCGCTCCTGGTGCGCTCCCACTATGGCATGATCTGGCTCAAGAGCGATGACAGGCCGCGAATGGAAAGCCTGCTCAGGGACGCGAGCAAGACTCTCGGCCTACCGCTCTTCGTGTGGAGGCCATCGGAGGGCCTGCGCCGGATCGACCTGGGGGAGCCGATCTATGGGACCAAAGATATCCACGTCGCTCTCAAGCAGGTCCGGGCATACACCCAACCCGCCCTCTACTGCTTTCATGGGGCCGGCCAGTTCATGGAGGACCGTTCCGTCCGGGCCAGGTTCGTGGACGTGATCGCGGACTTGTCTTCCTCCGAGGCCGCTCTGGTTTGCACAGGCTCCGAACCGTTTATCCCCGATGCGTCGAGAGCCTGTTCGGCAGCCGTGAGCATCCCGGGACCTGAGCCCGATGACTTCAGGGATCTCATCAAGGCTATTTGCAGGGACCTGCGAAGCCGGACGGACGCCAGAATAGATCTCAGCGCCCGCAGCATGAACGTTTTGCTGAGGAATCTCCGGGGCCTGACCCTGGTGGAGGCCGAGAAGATCCTGACCAGGGCATTTGTCGAAGACGGCCGGCTGGACGAGAAGGACATCGAGCTGGTCATGAGGGAGAAGAAGGCCATCGTGGAGCGAACGGGCCTCCTGGAGTTCATCCCCGCCGGCCACGGTTTCTCGGACATCGCCGACCTGGAAAGCCTCAAGGCCTGGCTGGCAAAGCGGAAGAGCATCATCACGGACCCCGAGGGCGCCGCCGGGTACGGCCTGCCATTTCCGAGAGGCATCCTGCTCCTCGGAGTGCCGGGCTCGGGCAAGAGCCTCTGCGCCAAGGCCGTCGCTTTGGAATGGGGGCTGCCCCTCCTGAGGATGGATCCGGCGAGGCTTTACAATAAGTATATCGGCGAGAGCGAGAAGAACTACCGCCGCGCCATGGATACCGCCGAGAAGCTGGCGCCGGTGGTGCTCTGGATCGATGAGATCGAAAAGGCTTTCCCCCCTGGTGACAGCGAAGACGGCGGCGTTTCTCAGCGGGTGCTCGGCAGCTTCCTGACCTGGATGCAGGAGCGCAAGGGTGATGTCTTCGTCACCGCGACCGCCAATGACATCGACAGGCTGCCGGCCGAGTTCCTGAGGAAGGGACGCTTCGACGAGATCTTCTTCGTGGACCTCCCGGCCAGGGACGTGAGATCGGAGATCTTCAGGATACATCTGGACGCCCGCGGCCAAGATCCCGCCCGCATAGACCTGGGGCAGCTGGCTGATGCGTCCGCCGGTTTCACCGGTGCCGAAATCGAGCAGGTGGTGGTGTCGGCCCTCTACACAGCCTTCTCAGACCAGGCAAGCCTCAACACCGAGCTGCTGCTCCTGGAAGTCCGCCAGACCCGGCCGCTTTCGGTCACACGCGCCGAATACATCCAGGCCTTGAGAGAATGGGCGAATGGCCGGACGGTCTCCGCTCAGTAGAGAACTTCGGGCCCGGCTTCCCGTGTATGGCTCCGGCTTCCCGTATATGATCACGGGCTTGTCCGCCATCCCGACAGTATCTTAGTTCGCTCCATCAATTGTCTCGAGGGTTGCGATCTGTCTGTCCACCGCTGTAGTGGCCTATCAAAGCGATCGGATTGCCGGCGGCGTCGACCTCGACCTCAAGCATGAAGAAGTCATACTCCGCAAAGGTGAACAAGGTCTCTGTCGCTGGGATCATCCTCAGCCTGGGCCTGTCCTGCCTTTGATAATAGAGCTGCCCGTCGTCGAATATGATGGTGCGGGGCCCATATGTTCCCGCGTACTTCTCCGCCTTGGCCGGGGCAATCTCCACCGGGTTGAGCCTGGCATCGAGCAAAGTGATGTCCCAGTTGAGAGCCTGCCTGCTCTCCTCGTCGGTCGATTTTTCGGCCAGGGCCTTGAGGGCTTCCAGGTGGGCCACCTCCAGAGCCCGGGCCTGCGGGACCTCTATGTCGGGCTCCACGCCCGTGCCCTCCCAGTTGGTGCCCGAGATAGGATTGATCGCGCGGCCGAAGGGCAGAGACAGGCTGACCTTGAGATCCGGAAAGCCGACGAACCTCACGGGATGGGCGCCACCTCCGGTGGTCTCGCCGACAATTGTGGCCCGCTCGAGGTTCTTCATATTGTAGGTGAACTCCTCAGCCGCCGAGAAGGTCCTGCCGCTGGTGAGCACATAGAGGTCCGTGTCGGTCATTCTGTCGCCCTCCACATAGGCGTGGCTCCAGAACTGCTTGGTCTTGTCCTCATCACGGATGTAGAAGCTG
>JASFOL010000013.1:0-10803 GCA_050116545.1 bacterium
ACCTACGTGGAAAGTATATGCCACGAACAGCGGGTCTATGTGTCTGAAGCCCATCTCGTCCTCTTCGGTTTTCTTCATGGGGCCTGGATAGGCAACCGGCATCCAGACCTCCCAGCGGAGTTTCTCTGCGGGCACTTCCTCGGGAGAGTCATAGTAGACCATCATCAGAGGCCCCGTCATGTCATAGCCCCCCGCCGAGATCATTCCCATCAGTTTCATCACGGTGGCGGGGATCTCGTCGAAGGGCCCGGTATGGTGCATCGTTGCGACGCTCCGGGGCTCGGTTCGCTTGAGCAGCACCCTGGTCGGGGGACCCTTCTCCTCTATGGCCTCGCTGTCCGCAAGCGCGGCCGCCGCCAGAGCAGCAACCGCCGCCCCCGCCAGGGCGGCAACCGCCATCCCGGCCAGTACCACGATCAGGGATCTTCTCATCGCTGATCGTCTCATCACTGTGCCTCCTCGATCTCGATTTCATTGACCGGGCCGAAATCGCTCAGAGGTCTGCCGAAGCGGTCCTTGTCCCCGATCACCAGTATGGTCAGGCCGTCGGGATGGAGATACTTCCCGGCAACGCGCCTGATATCCTCCGGGGTGGCTTCCTGGTAGCGCTGGAAGCGCCTCTCCAGCGTATCAAGGGGAAGCCCGGACATATCATAGCGGACCAGTCTTCTCACCACGCGGGCCGGCGATTCATAGTCGAACACCTGCCGGTTGATCATGGACTCCCTGGCCTCGGCGACCTCCTCGGCGCTTGGTCCTTCAGCTGCCATCTTCTCTATCTGCTCGATCAGGAGCGATAGAGCCCGCATCGCAGCGTCCGACTTGGTCTGGCACGACCCAGTGAAGAGTCCGTATCCGAACGGGCTGTCCCGGTAGGATGAGCGCGCCGAATAGGCCAGGCCTTCGTCACTCCTGATTCTCTGGGTGATCCAGGAGGTGAAGCTCCCGCCGCCCAGGATATAGTTCATGATGGTCGCATAGGCATAGTCCTCATTGGCGCTGTTCATCGACATGTGGCCGGCATAGATATAAGCCTGGTTCATGTCCTTGTAGATATAGTTGACCGAGGGTGAAAGCTCATAGGTCATTTCGGGGAAGCTGACCTGGCGGCCTCCGGGCTGCCAGCCGGCCAGGAGGGCTTCCAGCCGGACGACCGCCTCATCTCTGGTGATGTCGCCGGCTATCCCGATCACGGCATTGCCGGGCCTGACATAATCCGTGTGGAATTCGACCACGTCCTCTCTTGTTATGCTGTTGACGCTCTCCACCGTCGGTTCCCAGCTGGCGGGATGGCCCCGGTATATAAGCCTGGCAAACTCCCGCCGGCCCAGCGAGCGGGGGTCATCGGCCTTGCGCCTTATCTCCTCGACCATCGTGCTCTTCTTATGATCGATCCTCTCCTGGTCGAATGCCGGGTTGATGATCAGGTCCGCATACATGGCCAGAACCTCGTCGGCATCCTTGGTCAGGAAGTTGGCCGAGATCTCCCCCATGTACATCCCGGCCTCGGCCTCGATGGACGCGCCCACGAACTCGAGCTCTTCATCGATCAAGTCGCTGGCATAGGCGGCGCTTCCGCCGTTCCTTAAAGCCCAGCCCGCGAGCTCATTGATCCCGACCAGTTCCTCGGCCGGGAAGTCCACCCTGTACATGACAACCATGTCCACAAGGGGCACGGTATGGTCTTCGATCAGGTAGCCGCGCAGGCCATTGGAGAGCTCGAAGGTCTCCACCTCGGGCGCCTTGAACTCTATGGGCTCAAACTTGAGTTTCTTCGGGAGCCTTGCAGAAGCTCCCGCGGCGGCCATCAACACCATCGCTGCCGCCAGAACGAGAACCATCAGGGTGAGGGCCGGACCGCCGGGACTCTTTTTCTCATCACGTGTATTCATATCATATGTCCTCATTGCCGGCCTCCTTGTCCTCATTGCCGGCGTCCTTGTCTTCACTCCCGGCTTCCTTGTCCTCACTCCCGCCGGGGGTTTCCGCGCCGGGGCCCTGAGTGTCACCGTCATCACCGGCTCCTGACTCGGCCTTCATCCGCTCCATCAGCTCCCGGCCGAGCTCAATGCGTTCCTGTTCGTTCATGGACTGAAAGCGCTGGTAAAGCTCCATCTGCTCCTCCTGGGGCAGGGACCGCACATACTGCATCAGCGCTTTCATATCAATCCCTTCGGGCTCGGCGCCTTCGGCTTCCGCCTCTTCGACCTTGACCAGGGTGACCACAGAGCGGTTTCTGGGGACCAGATACTTGGCCGCCACCCGGGAGACATCCTCCGGCTCGACCATCTTCACCTTCTCGATGTCCTCCAGGTAGGCCCTCCAGTCGCCCCTGAACATCACGCTCATCCCAAGGCTGAAGGCCAGACCGAAATTGCTCCCGAGGGAGCGCACCATGCTGGCGTCGGTGCTGTTGCGGACCCTCTGGATCTCTCTCTCGGTGGGAGGCTCCTGCTGGATTCGCTCGATTTCCGCATAGATGGCCGCCTCCACCTCCTCGGTTGTGTGGGGATGTTTGGGAGCGGCCTGGATCGTGAAGAGATTATCGAGTTTCATCCCCGGCTCCCGGGAGACCCGGGGGGATTCAGAGGTCAGGCCCTGTTCCTCGTAGATGCTCCTGTGAAACCGCGAAGTCCGGCCCTGACCCAGAACCGCCTCGAGCACGTCCAGGGCATAGGCGTCGGGATGCGGCTTGGTCGGCACATGATAGCCGATCATCACCTGCGGGTTGGATGGCAGCTCTATCTCGACGCGTCGCTCGCCCATCTGCTCGGGCTCAATGGTTTCCACCGGCGGCGGCGTCGGCTGTGGGGGAATCCTTCCGAAATATCTCGCGGCCTTCTTCTTGACCTCGGCCGGGTCCACGTCGCCAACCAGGAGGACCACCGCATTGTTGGGAGCATAGAAGAGGCGCTGATAATCCATGAGCTCCTGGCGCGTGATCGACTGGATATCGCTCATCCAGCCCACCACCGAGCGGCCGTAGGGGCTGGCCTGGAAGGCGGTTCGCATCAGGGCGTCATAGACCTGGTCATCGGGATCGTTCTCACCAAGTCGCCTTTCCTCGGCCACCACATTGCGCTCGGAGTAGAATTCCCTGAAGACGGGATCCTTCATCCGGTCGGACTCCATCATCATCCAGAGCTCAAGCCGGTTTGCGGGAAGATAGGCGATATAGGCCGTCACGTCATTCGAAGTGAAGGCATTGACCATCCGCGCCCCGTTCTGAAGGTAAGCGTCCCATAGCTCCTCCGAAACGATCAGATCGCGATGCTCCACCATTGTCTCTTCAAGCGCGAGTTCGTTCTGCTTGTACTCGAGGTAGAGGCCCATGTAGTCGGTCTTCTTGTCCTTCATCAGATTCGGATAGAGCTCGGCTTCAGGAGGAACGTGGGCGGCCACGTCGAGAAGGGCAAGCAGGGCCGCGAGTTCCTTGGCCTTGTCGCTTCCGATCTCCTCCTTGGTCTCTTCGTCCAGCCGGGAGATGAGCTCCCTGGAGTAGTCCTCGAAGATCTCGAAGCGCCAGTTGCCTATCTTCAGCTTGAGGGCGCTCATCGCAAGCGCGAGTTGATCCTCTCGTTCCAGGTATTTCTTCTCCCTGGAATAGCTCTTCGTGCCGACGGTCTCGGTTCCCTTGAACATCATGTGCTCCAGCAGATGAGAGATGCCGGTGACACCGTCCCATTCATTGAGGGAGCCGACCTTGAAGATCACCGCGCCGAAGAAGACCGGGGCGACGGGCCGCTCGACCACTATGAACTCCATGCCATTGTCCAGGGTGAACTCGCTGACCATGCTCTCCAGGTCCTGCGCCACTGTGAGGGCCGGGACCAGGAATAGCAGACTCAATACCAGAGCAATCGGGAGCCTTCTCAAATCCTCCTCCTTTCACAAGCCTTCCGAAGTGGAATCTCACAAGACAACCTCCGAATTGTAACCCCGGCCCACCCCAAATTCAACAATGGGGTCAGGTACGGATTCTTGAATAGGCCGATTCTTGAATTTGCCGCGGCCGTGGGCTATCATCGCGGAAGGAGGTAAGGATGCCGGCGAATCTGACACCGCAGTACTTCGAAGCCGAGCGGCGCTACAAGGAGGCCACCACGCCTCAGGAGAAGATCCATGCGCTGAAGCAGATGTACGCGGTCATGCCCAAGCACAAGGGGACCGACAAGCTTCAGGGCGATATCAAGCGCAAGATATCGAAGCTCACGGAGGAGATCGATCAGACCCGGAAGTCCGGGCGCCGCCACAGCGACTATGTCAGGCGCGACGGGGCGGGACAGGTCGTGCTGGTCGGACCTCCCAATGCCGGCAAGAGCAGCCTCATCGATGTCCTGACCCACGCGACCCCGGAGGTCGCTCCGTATCCCTTCACAACCACCAAGCCGCTGCCGGCCATGATGCCGTACAAAGACATACAGATCCAGATGGTGGACATGCCTCCGATAGGCATCGACTACTATGAAAACTGGCTCTCCAATATCATCCGGGATTGTGACATCGTCCTGCTGGTGATAAGCATCGACGACCTCGATCCCGACGGCTCGGTCAAGGCGATCACCGGACACCTCAAAACCGCAAGCGTCGAGCTGATGGCCGAAGGCGAGGCCGTACCGGAGCAGCTGGACTTCAGCGGGATCAAGAAGAAGACCATCCTGGTCTTGAACAAGACCGACCTGGAGGGCAAGGGCATCGTCAAGGAGCTCCTGAGCCCTGTGATCGGGGACATACCGATCCATGACGCATCCTGCTCAACCGGCGAAGGCATCGAGGAGCTCAGGCAGCGCATATATGATGCCCTGGCGATCGTCAGGGTCTATACCAAGATCCCCGGCAAGAAGCCCGACATGGACAAGCCCTATGTGGTCGCAAAGGGCACAACCATCATAGAATTCGCCGCCACCGTCCATAAGGACTTCGGTGACAATCTCAAGTTCGCCCGGGTCTGGGGCCATGCCAGGTTTGATGGCCAGCCTGTCGAGAAGGAATATGTCCTCGAAGATGGCGACGTGGTTGAGCTGCATATCTAGCCGGCGCCGGTCAAGTCGGGGAGGAAGTCCGCCGCGGCTCTGTGGATGCGATCAACCGGCCATGATCGAAGCCAGTATCTTCCTTAAGCTCACGGCGTTCTTGAGCGCATATCCGGAAGTGTCATTGTTGAAGTAGGCGAAGACATCCCTGCCCGAATCCAGGATCTCCGCCATGGTCTCGGCATATGTGGTAAGGACCCGCTTGGGGTAAGAGTCCCCGTGCTTCGGGCTGTGCCCGTGAAACCTGAAATAGGTGAATGGGGCGGTGACAAAGGGCGGACAGTTCTCCTCGAAGTGGTCGTGTATGCAGAAAGCCACCTTCCTTCGTTTGAGCATGGCGGCCATCTCATCATTGAGCCAGCTCTTGTGCCGGACCTCTAATACATAGCGCTTGCGTGGCGGAAGCAAACTCAGAAAATCCTCCAGCCTTGCGGCGTCATACTTGAGATCGGGAGGAAGCTGGAAGAGCAGGGGGCCCAGCTGCCGCTTGAGCCTGCCTGTCCTCTCCAGGAAGAGTGACAGAGCCGCGTCAACATTCTTGAGTCTCCTGGTGTGGGTGATGCGCCTGTTGGCCTTCACTGAGAACACGAACTGCGGAGGGGCGTCGGTGTGCCATTTCTCGAAAGTCTTCTCGTCCGGGAGTTCATTGAAGGTGTTCTTCATCTCGACCGTATCGAAGTAGCGGCTGTAGTAGCCGAACCAGCTGGGGGCCGGAAGGCCTTCGGGATAGAACACCTTGCGCCAGTGAACATAGCTCCAGCCGGAGGTCCCGATCCTGATGTCGGGAGGCCTACGACGCGATTTCTTTGAAGGTTTTCTCATCGATGATCTCTATTCCGAGTTTTCCCGCTTCGGCCAGCTTGGATCCCGGATCCGCCCCGGCCACCACATAGTCTACCTTGCTGCTCACCGAGGATGCCACCCTTCCTCCGAGGGTCTCAACCATCTTCTTGGCCTGGCTCCGTTTCAGGCCCTCCAGCGTACCGGTGAAGACAAAGACCTTTCCGGCGAGCGGCCCCCCGGCCCGGGATGCGGCTCTCTCATAGGTCACCCCGCGCGCCAGCACCTGCTCGATGACCTGAATATTCCTGTCCTCCCGGAAGAAAGTGTGGATGCTCTCGGCGACGATGGGCCCGATCTCCCTGATTTCCACCAGCTCTTCCAACCCGGCTTTCTCGATCTCTTCCAGCGAGGAATAGTGGTCGGCCAGCACCCGGGCGACATGCTCTCCGACATGCCTTATGCCAAGCGCATACACCAGCCTACTTAGAGTGGTTTTCTTGCTGCCTTCTATCGAGCGGATGAGATTGGCGGCCGAGCGCTCGGCAAAGCGCTCCAGCTCCGCCAGGTCTTCCTCTCTGAGAGTGTAGATGTCGGCGACCGTCTTGAGCATGCCCGCATCCACCAGCTGGTCCACGATCTTCCAGCCCAGGCCCTCTATGTCCATGGCGCTCTTGCCGGCGAAGTGACTGATGGTGCGCTTGACTATGGCGGGGCAGGACATATTGCTGCAGCGCGAAACGGCCTCGTCCGGAGCCCTGTGAACTTCCGATCCGCATGCCGGGCACCGGTCCGGGATCCTGAACCTCTTCTCCTTGCCTTTTCGCTTGTCCTTGAGGACCTCGACCACCTCCGGGATTACATCCCCGGCGCGCTGCACCACGACGGTATCGCCGATCCTGACGTCCTTTCTGTCTATCTCGTCCTGGTTGTGCAGGGTGGCACGCTCCACCTCCACGCCCCCCACATTGACCGGCTCCATTATCGCCACCGGGGTCAGCGCCCCCGTGCGCCCGACCTGAACAATGATGTCCTTGACGGTGGTGATGGCCTGCTCGGGTTCGAACTTGTACGCGATCGCCCAGCGCGGGCTGCGCGAGATCTCTCCCAGCTGCCTCTGCAGCTCGATGCTGTTGACCTTGATCACCACGCCGTCGATTTCATAGTCGAGATCCTTCCGCTTCTTCTCCAGGTCGGCGTGGAAGGTGACGGCATCCTCGATGGACTGGCAGATGCGGGTCTCGGGATTCACCCTCAGCCCCCAGGCCTTGAAAGCCTCGAGCATCTCCGAGTGGGTCCGGAAAGAGGCGCCGTCGGCTCTTCCCATCGCGTAGAGGTAAACGTCAAGCTTCCTGGTCGCGGTCACGCCCGGATCAAGCTGTCTCATCGAGCCGGCGGCGGCATTGCGGGGATTGGCGAAGACCTGTTCGCCTTCCTCCTCGCGACGCGCATTGAGATCGGCGAAGTATCGCTTGGCCATATAGACCTCGCCCCGGACCTCCAGCAGCGGTGGTATGCGGCCACCGGCCTTCCGGAGCCTCAAGGGGAGGGACCTCACGGTTCGCAGGTTCTCGGTGATGTCCTCTCCGGTCACGCCGTCGCCGCGCGTCGATCCCTGGACAAAGATCCCGTCGCGATAGACCGCCTCCATTGCGAGCCCGTCGATCTTGGGCTCGGCGACATAGTCGAACTCTCTCTCCCCCAGCAGCTTTCGCACCCGGCCGTCGAAGAGGATCACCTCCCCGGGATCGAAGGCGTTCTGAAGGCTCAGCATGGGCACGGAGTGGGTGACGGTCCCGAACTCCTCAAGCGGCGGCGCGCCCACCTTCTGCGTGGGCGAGTCCGGTGTCACCAGGCCGGGGAAAGCCTTCTCGATCTCTTCCAGCCGTCGCATCAGACGGTCATATGCCTGGTCGCTCACCTCGGGGGAGTCCAGGACATGGTACATGTAGTTGTGGTGGCGGATCTTGTCCCTTAAGTCGGCGGCTTCCTTCGCGGCCTGCTTCTCATCGGGGCTTCTATCGGGCTTCATATCAGGTCTCTTATCGAAGTTCTCATCGGGCCTGCTGCCAGACTTCATATCGGACTTCCTATCGCGCTGGCCGTCGCTCTTCCGGGCCAGGCATATCACCTTTCGTGTCTGCCGCTCTTCCCATGCCTGGCTTCCCCCGCCTGTCGCTTCCGCCGCGGGTCACTCTCCCCGAGCGTCACTTACTCCGTCCGGACAGGAACCGCTTGAGCCTGGCAAGCGGATACGTATTTATGACATCAGCCGGCTCGAGCCAGCCCCTTCTGGCCGTCGCCACGCCGAAGCGCATATTGGACATCTGCTGGTCGGCATGGGAGTCGGTGTCGATGCACACCCGCACGCCCGCCGCCTTCGCCGCCCGGCAATGACTGTCCTTCAGGTCCAGTCTGTCAGGATGTGCGTTGAGTTCAAGTGCAATCTTGTGCTTCGCGGCCGCGGCGATCACTTTTTCAATATCGACCTGGTACGGGTCCCGCTCGTTTATCAGCCGGCCGGTCGGGTGGGCGAGTATATTGACGTGAGGGTTGGCGATGGCCTTGATGATTCTGGCGGTCATCTCCTCGCGCGGCATATTGAACCGGGAGTGAATAGCCGCTATCACAACGTCACATTCGGCCAGCATCTCGTCGGCGATGTCCAGGCCGCCGTCGGCGAGAATGTCCACTTCGATTCCCGCCAGGATCTCGATTCCGTCGATCTTCTTATTGGCTGAGCGGATGGCCCCTATGTGATCCTTGAGCTCGGCCTCATTGAGTCCGCCGGCGATTCTGAGAGTCTGGGAATGATCGGTTATCGCTGCATATTTGTAGCCCATCTTCTTCGCCTGGCGCGCCATCTCCTCGATGCTGCCGGTCCCATCGGAGGCGCTGGTGTGAAGGTGGAGGTCGCCCTTGATGTGCCCGGCCTCTATCAGCTTCGGGAGTTCGCCCTTTTCCGCGGCCTCGATCTCGCCTGAGTTCTCGCGCAGCTCCGGCGGGATGAAGGGCAGCCCCACCAGCTTGAACACGTCTTCCTCGCGCTCGCCGCCAAGCCGTTTATCATCCTTGACGCCAAACACACCGTACTCGCTTATCTTCAATCCCATCCGCTTGGCCCGGTCTCTCATCACGACATTGTGGTCCTGCGATCCCGTGAAATAATGCATGGCCGCCCCATAGTCTGACTTTGGCAGGATTCGCAAGTCCACCTGGATCCCCGAGGAGAGAATCACGCTGGACTTGGTCTCTCCCCGGGCAAGCACGTCGGAGACGGTGTCCATGGACGTGAAGGCGTCCATAATCCCGTGGGATGACTCTTCGAGGGATGATCCCCTTCGTGATGATCCGGGAATCACCAGGATGTCGATGTCGCCGATCGTCTCCTTCATGCGGCGCAGGCTTCCGGCGATGTCTATTCGTGAGACGGCCTTCATCGCTCCGATGGTCTTGACTATGGCTTCGGCGTGGGCGAGGGCCTCGGAGACCTTGAAGCGCCCGACATTTCTCCTGTACTGCTCGATTCCCTTGAGGATCTTCTCCTCAATCTTCTCGCCCATTCCCTCTATTGACCGAAGTCTTCCCTCGCGCGCTGCCTGCTCCAGCTCATCCACACCGCTTATTCCGATCTCTTTGTTGAGCTTCCTGGCGAGGCGGGCCCCCACGCCCGGGATCGAGAGCAGGGCGGTCAGACCATGCACGGGGTCCTGTCTGAGTTCTTCACAGTATTTGCAGGTCCCGGTCTTCAGAATCTCCTCGATCTTCTCGGCAAGACTGGATCCGATTCCCTGGATCGATGTGAGCTGGCCGGCCTCGCTGAGGGATTTAACATCATCGGGCATGTCCCGCACGACCCGGGCCGCCCTGCGGTAGGATCTGATTCGGAAGCGGTTATCGTCCTTGAGCTCGAGGATGTCTGCTATTTCATCAAATATCCGGGCGACGTCGATATTCTCCAAGCCCTTACCTCCAGGCCCAAGCGTATTGCAGATTGCCCTTCCGCGTCAAATGCAAAAGCGCCCTGACCGGCATGAACCGAGGCCCTGTACGGGCGCGAACCCGTGTCTCCTCTGTCTTGAACCGGCCCCTAAAGGCGGTCACGAGCGTCAATGCCAAATCGCATCCCCGCGTTCATGGCTTCATGGCGAGGTTTTGTGTTGTGCCCGCCGCACCTTTCTTAGTATAGATGTCTTGGGGTGGATCGGGCGGGATGCGGTATCGGGGGAAAGAGGTCGAGGAGGCAATATGCTCAGAACCAATATCAGGCTCTTCAGAGTATTCGGCATACCGGTCGAGATCAATGTGTCATGGTTCATAATCTTTGCGCTGGTCTCCTGGAGCCTCGTGTCCTTTTACTTTCCGACCCATTATCCGTCCTTCTCGGTGACCACCCACTGGGTGATGGGCCTGGTGGCGGCCCTGATGCTTTTCGTCTCGGTGATACTCCACGAGCTCGGACACTCCATCGTGGCCAATACCCATGGCGTTCCCATAAAGCGCATAACCCTATTTCTCTTCGGCGGGGTCTCACAGATGACCAATGAGTCGGCGGATCCGGTCACCGAGATCAAGATCGCGGTCGCCGGGCCTGCGGTCAGCTATGTGCTGATGATGATCTTCCTGGCCCTCAGTTTCCTGGTCTCCCGTGGCGCCAGCCCCGAGGGCGTCGCCCCGGTCCTGACCTACCTCGCCTATGTGAACGGCATCCTGGGAACCTTCAACCTGATTCCCGGTTTTCCCCTGGACGGCGGCAGGCTGCTGCGGGCGATCCTCTGGAAGGCGACCGGCAATATCCGCCGTGCCACCTATGTCGCCAGCAAGGTCGGCAGTGTAATCGGCGTGATTTTCATAGTGCTGGGATTTCTGCTTGTGTTCAGGGGAGCATTCATCGGCGGGCTCTGGCTGGTTCTGATAGGATTCTTCCTCAGGCAGGCGGCTGGGGCGAGTTATCTGCAGGTGGTGATCGACAGCACGCTGAAGGGTGTCA
>JASFOL010000014.1:0-10599 GCA_050116545.1 bacterium
AGAAAGTTAATGAAAAGGGACAGACACCGATTCCGGATGAACGAAATTAGTGTCTGTCCCCCTTTTTGGAGAAAAGGGCGCTGTCCCCTGTTTATTCCCCTTGTGCCTCTGCCTGCGCTTCCATCGTGGCCGCTTCTTCCTCGGCCTTCAGCCTGGCTTCTTTCCTGGCTTCCTTCCTGGCCTTGCGGGCAGCCTTTTCTTCCTCGACTTCCTTGCCCTTCTCGGTGAGCTCCAATATCACCATCTCGGCGGCGTCGCCGCGCCTCTGAGCGAGCCTTATGATCCTGGTGTAGCCGCCGTCCCTGTCCTCAAAGCGGGGCGCGATCGTCTCGAACACCTTCTTTACGAGCCCGGCGTCCGCCACATAGCGCAGCGCCAGCCTCCTGGAATGGAGATCGCCGCGCTTGCCCCAGGTGAGAAGCCTCTCGGCCAGTTTCCTGGCTTCCTTGGCCTTGGCTTCGGTCGTCTTGATACTCTCATTCTCGAAGAGCGAGGCCACCATGTTCCTGAGCATCATCTCCCTGTGGCTCTTGGTTCTTCCGAGTTTCTTTCCCTTTTGCTTATGTCGCATCTCTATACCTTCCCTGAGAGACCACTAACTGTACTGCGCCTTGAGTCTGGCCGCGGCCTCCGCCTTGCTGTCATCCATGTAGAAATCCACATCCATGCCGAAGTGCAGCCCCATGCTGCTCAGGATGTCAGAGATCTCCTTCAAGGATTTCCGTCCGAAGTTCCTGAACTTGAGCATGTCGGATTCGGTCTTCCTGACCAGGTCGCCGATGGTCTTGATCTCGGCATTCCTCAGGCAGTTGCTCGACCGCACCGAGAGTTCCAGCTCGTCCACGCCCCGCTGGAGGATCTCATGAATCCTCACCCACTCATCATCCACCTTCTCGACGTCCTCCTCCGCGGGCTCTTCTTCCTTGGTTATGAACATCTGGAGATGGTTCTTCAATATGCTCGCACCGTAGCTGATGCTGTCCTGGGGGCTGACGCTCCCATCGGTCCAGACTTCCATTACCAGCTTGTCATAGTCCGTGCGCTGCCCGACCCGGGTGTTCTCCACCCTGAAGTTGACCCTCTTGACCGGCGAGAAATTGGAGTCCAGAGGGATCATCCCGATCGGCTTCTCGGCCTGTGATTGCATTTCCGAGAGAACGAAGCCCCGGCCGGTGTCGATTTCGATCTCGATCCTGAGCTTGGCTCCCTTGTCCAGGGTCGCTATCGCGACATCCGGGTTGAGGATGGTCACACCGGTGCCGCCGGTGAAACCTTCGGCCGTGACATCGCCCGGCCCGTCGGCTTCAAGCGTCAGGGTCTGGGGATCGTCGGCCAGGAACTCAAACCTCAGCTTCTTAAGGTTTATGATGATCTCCGCGACGTCCTCTCTGATATGCGGCAGGGTTGAGAACTCGTGCAGGGCGCCGTCGATCTTTACATTGGTTATCGCCGCCCCCTGGATCGATGATAGCATGATCCTCCTCAGGGCGTTCCCCAGCGTGGTTCCGAACCCTCGCTCCAGAGGCTCTACGGTGAAGACACCATAAGTCTCGGTAGCAGTCGCGGGATCAATCTCAGCGACTTTCGGCATTTGCAAACTCTTAAATTTCATAGTGAAGCCACCTCGCGCTTTGGGATCCGTTCATCCCTTACTTTGAATACAGCTCGACTATCAGCTGCTCCTGTATAGGGATGGGTATGCTTTCCCTGCTTGGAACCTCCGCCAGGGTTACCGAAAGCTGATCAGGGGAAACCTGAAGCCATGAAAGAGCGTCATTTCCCCGTCTGTCGAGATTAGCTTTGACAACCTCTTTGATCGAATCGCGTGCCGCCACGACATCTCCGGTCCTCAGCGAATAGGAAGGCACATTCACTATCCTTCCATTGACGGTGAAATGCCGGTGCGTGATCAGCTGCCGGGCGGTGTCCCGCGACGGGGCCATACCTGCCCTGTGCACCACATTGTCCAGGCGGAGCTCCAGAAGCCTCAGAAGGTTCTCTCCCGTCACGCCCTTCTGCCTGGAGGCTTTGTCGAAATACCGCCTGAACGGTTTCTCCAGCACGCCGTAGATTCTCTTCACCTTCTGCTTCTCTCTGAGCTGCAGACCATACTCGGTCGGTCGCCGCGAACGGCGCTGGCCATGCTCGCCCGGCGGGTACTGCCTCCGTTCGACCGCGCATTTCGTACTCATGCAGCGCTCGCCCTTCAGGAAAAGCTTCGTGCCCTCCCTCCGGCAGAGCCTGCATTTCGAGCCAGTATATCTCGCCATCAAACCCCTCCCTGTTAAACCCTTCTTCGCTTGGGTGGCCTGCACCCATTATGCGGTATAGGGGTCACATCTCTTATTGCAGTAATATCGAGTCCCGCGGCCTGAAGCGACCTAATGGCGGCCTCCCGTGCCGGGCCGGGACCCTTAACACGAACCTCTATCTTCTTTACGCCGAATCCCATGGCTTCCTTCGCGCATGCATCGCCCGCAAGCGAGGCGGCGAAAGGGGTGCTCTTCCGCGAACCCTTGAAGCCCACTCGTCCGGCACTCGACCAGGCGACCACACCACCGGTGCTGTCGGTGATGGTCACGATCGTGTTGTTGAAGGTGGCCTGTATGTGCGCAACGCCACTCTCCCCCACCTTCCGATCACGCCGCCTCGGCCTTCTACCTTTTGGTTTTGCCAACTCCTACACCTCCGTCTGACTACGGCCTGGTATCTTTCTTCTTGCGGGTCATCACACCCTTCTTCGGTCCTTTTCTCGTACGCGCATTGGTGTGGGTACGCTGTCCCCGCACCGGCAGGCCGCGGCGATGCCTCAGCCCCCTGTAGCTTCCGATATCCATCAGCCGCTTGATATTGCCGGCGACCTCGGACCGCAGTGCACCCTCGACCTTGTACTCGCTCTCGATCGCGTTCCTCAGTTTTGCGGTGTCTTCCTCGCTCAGGTTCTTGGTCCTTATGCTCGGATCGACCCCGGTCTGGTCAAGAATCTTCTTTGCGGTCGACATGCCAATACCAAAGATGTACGTCAATGAGATTTCGATTCTCTTCTCACCCGGCAGGTCTATTCCAGCGATTCTCGGCACTCTCGTCCCACCTCCTATCCCTGCTTTTGCTTATGCCTGGGATTCTTGCATATGACGTAGACTACGCCTTTGCGTTTCACTATCTTGCACTTGTCACAAATCTTCTTAACCGATGCCCTCATTTTCATGGGGATTACCTCGTCCTCTTACTTGTATCTGTAAGTTATCCTGCCCCGGCTGAGATCATAGGGTGAAAGCTCCACCGTCACCTTGTCGCCCGGCAGGATCTTGATGAAATACATCCTCATCTTGCCGGACACATGAGCAAGCACCCGGTGACCGTTCTCAAGTTCAACCCGGAACATAGCGTTTGGAAGAGCCTCAACCACGGTTCCCTCAACCTGTATGCTCTCTTCCTTGGCCATACTAGATCACCATCCTGCCTTCACACTCTCGTGAGAATCTCGGCCTTGCCTTCCCCCACGACCACGGTGTGCTCGAAGTGGGCCGACAGGCTCCCATCCTTTGTGACCACGGTCCAGCCATCGGCCTTTGTCTTGACCTCGCTGCCGCCTGTATTGACCATCGGTTCAATCGCCAGGGTCATACCGCTGGCCAGCATGCTCTTATCGCCGTTCACCACGAAGTTCGGGATCTGGGGCTGCTCGTGCATGCTCTTGCCTATCCCGTGCCCCGTGTAGTCGGTGACCACAGAGAAACCACGGTCCTCGACCACCTTCTGGACAGCCGCTGAGATGTCGCGGACCATGTTCCCGTGGACCGCCTCGCCGATTCCGGCATGGAGCGCGTCCCTTGTGGCATTCAACAGTCTCACCGCCTCGTCGCTCACTTCGCCAACCTGGAACGTCGCCGCCCCGTCTCCATGATACCCGTCCTTGAGGACACCGACATCGATCGAAATGATGTCGCCATTCTCAAGCACACGGCTTCCCGGAATGCCGTGCACGACCTCGTCATTGACCGAGGCGCATATGGTCGCCGGGAACCCCCGGTACCCCTTGAACGACGGCCTGGCGCCATTTGAGCGTATATAGTCCTCGGCCGCCCGGTCCAGCTCTCCGGTGGTACTGCCAGGTGCCACAAGGCCGCCGAGCAGATTGAGGACCTCCGCCACCATGCGAGAGCTGTGGCCGATCAACTCGATCTCGCGTTCGGTCTTTATGAGTTCTGTGTCCCTGGTCATAGTCATGTTCAGAGCCCTAATTGCTCCTTACCTCCGAGAGCTCCCCCAGAATCGCTTCGAACACCGCGGTGATATCGCCCTCACCCGCTATTCTCCTGAGGAGGCCCCTGGACTCGTAATACTCAACGAGCGGAAGCGTATTCTTGCGATAAACCACCAGCCTGGCCTTGACGGTCTCGGGCTTGTCATCCGTCCTGAGTTCCAGGGCCACCTGACACCTGTCGCATACCCCATCCTTCCCGGGCGGGTCGGTGTCGAGGTTATACATGGCCTTGCACTTGGGACAGACCCTACGCCTGGAGAGCCGCTCCAGCACGACTGCTTCATCCACCTCTATAAACATAACCGCATCCAAAGCGCATCCCTGTCTCTGGAGCACTTCCTCAAGCCCCAGCGCCTGGGCCAGCGTCCTCGGGAAGCCATCCAGTATGAAACCGTTCCTGCAGTCCTTTTCCTCTATGCGTTTCTCCGCCAGCGGCAGCACAACGTCATCGGGGACAAGCTCGCCGGCGTCCATGATCGACCTGGCCTTCTTTCCCAGCTCGGTCTTCCGGGCTATGGCTTCCCGCAGGATGTCGCCGGTCGAAATCTGGGGCAGGCCCAGCTTCTCTCCGACCAGTCTCGCCTGCGTTCCCTTGCCTGAGCCCGGAGGCCCAAGAAAGATAAGCCTCATCGGTTCCTCCCCCGGAGCTTCCCCTTCTTCAAAAAGCCTTCATAGTGGCGCATGATGAGATGCGACTCTATCTGCTGCAAGGTATCCAGGGCCACACCGACAACGATCAGGAGCCCCGTACCTCCGAAAACGAAGGGTGCATTGAACTTGTGAATAAAGATCGACGGCAGGATCGCTATGAATGCCAGGAAGAGCGCTCCGGGCAGCGTCACGCGGGTCAGAACCCGGTCGATATAGTCCGAAGTGCGCTTCCCGGGCCTGATCCCCGGGATAAAACCGCCGTACTTCTGCATATTGTCGGCCAGGTCCCTTGGATTGAAGACGATCGCCGTGTAGAAGTACGCGAAGAATATGATAATGATCGCGTAGAGGATATTGTAAAGCGGCTGCGACGGATTCATGTACGACGAGATGGTGTTCATGAACTCGAATTTCCCGAAGAAGGTACCGATACTCGACGGAAACATCAGAATCGCCTGCGCGAAGATGATCGGAATAACACCGGCCGTGTTCACCCTGAGCGGTATATGAGTGCTCTGACCGCCATATATGCGGCGCCCCACAACCCGCTTGGCATATTGGACCGGTATCTTCCGCATCGCCTGCGTCATCACCACCACACCCGCCACAATCACGACCATCAGCATCAGCAGGAAGGCCAGTTTGAAGAAGCTCAGCTCCTGGTTCCGGACCGCGCTGAAGGTATTGCGGATGTCTCTCGGATACCTCGCTATAATGCCGGTGAAGATGATCAGGGATATACCATTGCCTATCCCGCGTTCCGAAATCTGCTCACCGAGCCACATCAGGAACACGGTACCCGACGTCAGCGTGAGGATCGTGAGGAGACGGAAGGAAAGTCCCGGGTTCGGAACGATGGCCGAGGTTGTCACGAAGCCTGTATGCTGGATATTCTCCAGGAAGATCGAGATACCATAGCCCTGTACCATCGCCAGGAAGACAGTTCCATAACGCGTGTACTGGGTTATCTTCTTCCGGCCTTCATCCCCTTCCTTCTGGAGCTTCTCGAAGTAAGGGATAACCGCGGTGAGAAGCTGCATGATAATCGACGCGGAAATGTACGGCATGATACCCAGAGCAAAAATAGTCGCCCTCCGGAGCGCCCCGCCGGCAAACATGTCATAGAGGCCCAGGAGAGTGTTTCTCGCCGCATCTATGGCCTGCATCAGGGCCTGGCTGTCGATGCCGGGCACCGGGACATAGGAACCGACCCTGTATACGACCAGCAGGGCCAGCGTGAACAGAATCTTGCGCCGAAGCTCCGGAATCCGGAATATGCTCTGGATTCTATCTAGCACTGGTACTCCTCCTCAATCCTAACTGGATGTTGGCTCAACCCACCAGGTTGACCGTTCCGCCGGCCTTCTCGATCATCTCCCTTGCCTTGGCAGAGATGGCATCGACGGTGACGGTGACGGGAAAACCCAGCTCGCCATCAGCCAGTATCTTTATCCTGGCGTCTCTTTTTCTCACGAGTCTCTTGGCCTTGAGGGTCTCGGCGTTGATCTCATCACCCGACGAGAATTTCTCGGCGATGCGCTTAAGGTTGACGACCTCGTACTCCACCCTGCTGGGCGGCGTGAAACCACGCTTCGGGAGCCGTCTCTGGAGCGGCATCTGCCCGCCTTCAAACCAGATACTCACATTGTTCCTGGCCTTTTGCCCCTTGTTGCCACGACAAGCCCTGCGGCCGTGTCCGCTGCCCGGACCTCTTCCGACGCGCTTGCGCTTCTTGGTGGCCCCGGGGGCCGGCGCCAACTTACTCAGATCCACTTGAAGCCTTCTCCTTCTCGATAACTTCCACTTCGATAAGGTGTTTGACCTTGTCGACCATGCCGCGTATGGTCGGGGTATCATCGTGCTCAACAACGCTGTGCGGATGTTTCAACCCCAGGGCCTTCAAGACCCGCTTGTGGGTCCCGAGCCTGCCAACGCCGCTTCTTATCTGCTTAATCCTGAGTCTCGCCACTTGAATCACTCTCCGTAATTCCTAACACCTCGGCCACTGACATCCCCCGGATCTTGGCGACGTCGGCTGCCCTTCTCATGCGCATCAGCCCGTCCATGGTCGCCTTGACCACATTGTGGGGATTCGGGGAACCCAGCACCTTGGTCAGGATGTCCTTGATTCCCGCCGGCTCAACCACGCCGCGTACGGGTCCGCCCGCGATAACTCCGGTTCCCGGCGATGCGGGCTTGAGCAATACCCTGCCCGCCCCACTCCGGCCTATGATCTCGTGCGGGACGGTAGTTCCGAGCATCGGAATCTTTATCATGCCTTTCCTTGCCGCCTCGCTGCCTTTGCGAATGGAGTCGGCGACTTCATTCGCCTTCCCCAGGCCTATGCCTACCGAACCTTTTCCATCACCCACAGCCACGATGGCATTGAAGCTAAAGCGCCTTCCACCCTTCACAACCTTCGCCACCCTGTTGATGTGGATGACTCGCTCTATGAGCTCCGGCTCGTCATCGGCGCCGGGACGCATCCCGGGCCTGGAAGAGCGCGGTCCCCTCCGGCCTCTGCCGCCGGGGCCCCGGTTCCTGGATTGAGCAGCCGGGCCGGACCTCGATCCGGGCCTGGACGCAGGCCTCGCGGTGGTCTCCTGTCCGGTGCTTTCCTTCCCCCCAGCCTCAACAGGCTTACTCTCTTCAGCCTTGACCGCATCGTCAGCGGGCTTCGGATCCTTCGTCTCCTGTTTGGCCTTATCACTAGCCTCTTCTGCCAAAATACAACCCCCTTCCGGGCTTAGAATTTCAGGCCGGCTTTCCTGGCGGCATCGGCGAGGGCTTTGACCCTGCCGTGGTACTGGTACCCGGCCCGGTCAAAAACCACCTTCTCTATGCCCTTCTCCACGGCCTTCCTGGCGATCTCCTCTCCGATCGCCCGGCTCTCAGCGAATTCTTCCTTGTCATTCTTAACGCGGTCAGCAACTGCCTTTGACGATCCCTGGACACCCATGAGGGTCTTGCCGGCAACATCATCAACCAGTTGCGCGTACATATGTTTGTTGCTCCGGAACACGACAAGCCTCGGACGCGTCGCTTCCCCCCTGATCTTCTTTCTGTTTCTCAGGTGCCGTCGTTCCCTGCCACCGAGCCTCTTCGTAGCCATTGCGTTACACTCCCCTAGCCTTGAGCTGCGCCGGTCTTTCCGGCCTTCCTTCTCACGTATTCACCGACATACCTTATTCCCTTGCCCTTGTAGGGCTCGGGCGGGTCGATGCCTCTTATCTCCGCCGCCACCTGCCCGACGGCCTGCTTGTCGGCGCCGCTTACCCTGATCCTCACGTCCACGCCCCGGCCGACCTCCGGCAGTTCTATCTCTATTCCCTTGGGAGCCTCGTAGATCACCGGATGCGACTGGGAGACATTCAGGACCAGTTTCTTGCCCTGAAGCTCGGCGCGAAACCCTATTCCGTGGATCTCCAGCTGCTTGAAGAAGCCGTCGCTGACACCGGTGATCATGTTCTGTATCATCACCCTGGTGGTGCCGTGAAGGGAGCGGTGGAAACCCAGGTTTCCAGGCCTCTCCACTCTTATCTCGTCGCCTTCCATGATCAGTTTCATGGTATGGTGCATACGGCGCTCAAGGCTTCCCTTGGGGCCTTTCACTTTGACGAGATTCCCCTCTATCTTGACATCAACCCCCTCGGGGATCTTTATCGGTTGTTTACCTACCCGTGACATGGTCCGCCTCACTTACCAAACATGACAGATGATTTCGCCGCCTATTCCCCGCTTCTTCGCTTCCTTGTCGGTCATGATGCCCTGGGAGGTCGTGATTATCGCAACACCCAGACCACCCTGGACCCTCGGGACCTCGTTGCCGCCAGCATAGCTGCGCAGGCCGGGCCTCGAGATACGCTCAATCCCGCTGATGACACTTGCTTCGTCATCCGTATACCTGAGATACACCCGGAGTCTTCCCTGCTTGTTGTCCTCGATATACCTGAAGTTGCTTATGAACTTCTCCTCGAGGAGAACCCGCAGTATTTCGCGCTTGAACCCGGATGCGGGTACTTCGACCTTCTTGTGCTTCGCTTTGCACCCGTTTCTTATAACGGTAAGCATGTCTGCAATCGGATCAGATACTGCCATCAAACACACTCCTGAAGTTAGATGTCACCAGCTCGCCTTGACCACTCCGGGGATCTGCCCCATAAGCGCCAGGTCCCTGAAGCATATACGACAGATTCCGAACTTCCTGAGGTATGCTCTCGGGCGGCCGCAGCGATGACACCTGTTCACCTGTCTGACCTTGAACTTAGGCTTCCTCTTCCATTTCTCGATCATGGACTTCTTAGCCACAGATCTCCCCTCTCGTGCTAGCTTGTACTGAACGGCACTCCGAGGTGCTTCAGCAATTCGAAGGCCTCTTCATCCGTCTTCGCAGTGGTGGTAAACGTTATGTCCATACCCCTGACCTTGACTACCTTGTCATACTCTATCTCAGGGAACACGATCTGCTCTTTGATGCCGAACGTGTAGTTCCCATGACCATCGAAGCTGTCGGGCGAAAGCCCCCTGAAATCACGGATTCTCGGGATTGCCACATTCACCAGCCTGTCGAAGAACTCGTACATCCTGGCGCCCCTCAAGGTGACCCTGCAGCCTATGGGCATGCCTTTGCGGAGCTTGAAACTGGCGACCGACTTCTTGGCCCGGGTTATCACCGGGCGCTGTCCCGTGATGGTCCCCATGTCCTCGACCGCCGCATCCATCAGCTTTGCGTCCTTGACACCGTCCCCAACTCCCATATTGACCGAGATCTTCTCAAGCTTCGGAGCCTGCATGGTGTTCTTGTATTCGAAGCGCTTCATGAGAGCCGGAAGGATCTCTTCCCTGTACCGCAGGAACAACCTCGCCACATATCCCGGCTCCACCTGCTCGGCGGGGTCGCGCTCCTGCTTCCCGGGTTTCTCCTGCTTCCCGGGTTTTTCCTGCTTGCCGGGCTTCTCCTGCTTGCCCTGCTTCTGCCTGGTCTTCTTCTCCTCAGCCACTTTTACCTAACCCTCACTTAAGCCTTACCGATGATCTCATTGCATTTCCCGCACTGCCGGACGCGACGTCCCTCGGCCAGCCTTGCCCTCTTGGGGCGGCTGCCTTCTCCACAGCGCGGACAGACTACCATTACATTGGAAACGTGAATCGGCGCTTCCTTCTCGACCACCCCTCCCGGCTGCATCCTTGACTTGGGCTTTGTGTGTCTCTTGATAAAATTGATGCCCTCAACAATGATGCGCTTGTTCTCAGGAAACACCTTCAGGACCTTCCCGGTCTTACCCCGGTCGTCGCCTGAAATAACCATCACCGTGTCATCTTTTGCGACCCGCATCGATTGTCTCTCCTCCACTAGACAACTTCAGGAGCAAGCGAGATTATCTTCATAAACTGCTTGTCCCTCAGTTCCCGGGCCACGGGGCCGAATATTCTCGACGCCCTTGGCTCCTTGTCGTCATTGATCAAGACGGCCGCGTTCTGATCGAAACGTATGTAGGACCCGTCGGGCCTTCCATACTCTTTCCTGGTTCTCACCACCACCGCCTTCACCACCGTTCCCTTCTTGATCTCACTGCCCGGAATCGCGTCCTTCACCGTGACCACGATGATGTCGCCGATCCTGGCATAGCGCCTGAAGGAACCCCCGAGAATCCTGATACACTGCGCCGTCTTGGCTCCCG
>JASFOL010000015.1:0-10365 GCA_050116545.1 bacterium
CGACGAGAGCAGGGCGGGGATTCACGGCCTCGGGGGAGTCAAGATAGCGCCACCGGTCCTGCCGGTCTGGTTCACGGTTGAGGGCAGGTACGAGTGGCTGGGAAGCGATCCCCAGATCAAAGTTGGAGGGGTATACCTGGGAGTGGGCTTCGGCATATAGAATGTGCCCTGAGAGGATCGAATGAGAGCGGTGGTTCAGAGAGTCAGCAGCGCACGGGTCAGGGTGGAAGACGAGACCGTCGGTGAGATTGGCCGGGGATTCGTGATCCTGCTGGGAGTGAGCAAAGGTGACACCGAAGCTGAAGCCCGGTGGCTGGCGAAGAAATGCGCCGGCCTGAGAATCTTCGAAGACAGTGAAGGTCTTTTGAATCTCGGTCTCGGCGATGTCGGCGGCAAAGCGCTGGTGGTATCCCAGTTCACCCTGTATGGCGACTGCGAGAAAGGCCGCCGTCCGAGCTTCACCGGCGCGGCCCCGCCCGAAGAGGCCGAGAGGCTTTATAGGGTCTTTGTCGGAGCGATGCGCGCGGAGGGCATCGAAGTCCAGACCGGTACCTTTCAGGCGAAGATGCTGGTTGAAATAAACAATGACGGCCCGGTGACTCTGATAATAGACCGGTAGGTGTATAATACCGACTTCGATATGGTGACGATAAAGTGGCGAAGCCTTTTCCGTTTTCAGACAGGAAACTGATTCTGGCATCATCATCCCCGAGGCGCCGCTATCTCCTCAGGCTGATCCGGCTCAAGCATGTGGTTGCCGAGCCGGACTTGAGGGAGGACGAGCACGGTGACTCTGACCCGGTGAATCATGTCCTGGGCCTGAGCCGGCTCAAGGCCCTCTCGGTGAGGGACAGGGCCGGGGACGGCTATATACTGGGTGCGGACACCATCGTGGTGCTTGACGGCGAGATCCTTGAGAAGCCGGCTGGCGAGGCCGAGGCCAGGCGCATGCTTGCCAGGCTTGCGGGACAGACGCATCATGTCTATACCGGGCTCACCCTCATCGATGCGGCCACGGGAAAGGAGGCCGGAGGGTATGAGAAGACGGGCGTCAGGATCAGGGAGATGACCCCCGGCGAGATCGAGGCCTATGTCGCCACGGGAGAGCCTATGGACAAGGCCGGTTCATATGGAATTCAGGGCTATGGAGCTGCTATAGTGGAACGCGTGGAGGGATGCTATTTCAATGTAGTCGGCCTGCCCGTCGTGAGGCTGCTCAAACTCATAAGGGAACTGGACAGGATCTGCGGAGGTTCGTGATCATGGCTGTAGCGAGTTATGATTTCCATATCAGCACAAAGGGGCATGCTGACATCATCGATGTGACCGACAAAGTCCAGGAGCTGGTGAGAAAATCCGGAATGGCCAATGGTATCGCAACCGTGTTCATTCCGGGCTCGACCGCGGGGGTCACTTCGGTCGAGTTCGAGCCGGGCCTTGTCAAGGATCTCAAGCAAGCCCTGGACCGGGTGGCTCCGACCGACATCGAATATGCCCACGACGAGAGGTGGGGCGACGGCAATGGCTTCTCCCACGTCAGGGCCGCGTTGCTCAAAGGGTCCTTCACAGTCCCATTCACAGGGGGAAGTCTTACACTCGGAACCTGGCAGCAGATCACTGTGGTCGACTTCGACAACCGCCCGCGCAAGCGCCGTGTGGTGGTGCAGGTGATGGGAGAGTAAGCGACTTGGAGCCTCCTGTTAAGCCCATTGAATGGATGGGTGACTCCGTACGTATCATCGACCAGAGGCGCCTTCCCTCCGAAGAGTGCAGCCTGACCTTGAGCAATGCCGCCGATGTGGCCGAGGCCATAAGGGAGATGGCGCTGAGAGGGGCTCCCCTGATTGGAATAGCCGCCGCCATGGGTGTGGCGGTCGAGGCCCGCAGGCTTGCCTCCTCAAAGTGGGACGAGTTCGAGACGCGGGTCTCTGCGGCGATCGAGATGCTCGCGGCCACCAGGCCCACGGCCGGCAATCTCTTCTGGGCGCTGGACCGCTCCAGGAGAGTGCTGGCCGGAGAGAAGCAGGGAGGCTCGCCCGAAGCGGCGGCTTCGGCTCTTGCCGCCGATGCGCTTGCCATATATGAGGAGGACCTGGAGACGGGTTTCCGGATGGGTGAGATCGGAGCGGGTCTCATAGGGGAAGGCAGCACGCTCCTGACCCACTGCAATGCGGGCGGGCTGGCCACCTCGGGTTTTGGAACCGCGCTTGCCCCCATGTATGTGGCCCATCAGAGGGGAATCGGGTTCAAGGTATACGCCGATGAGACAAGGCCGCTCCTTCAGGGAGCCAGGTTGACGGCCTGGGAACTCGAGCGTGGTGGAATCGATGTCACGGTGATCTGCGATTCGGCCAGCCATCTGCTGATGTCCCGCGGTGCGATCGACCTGGTCTTCGTAGGTTCCGACAGGATCACCATGAGCGGAGACTTCGCCAACAAGATAGGCACCTACGGGGTCGCCCTATCGGCCAGGGCGGCCGGCGTTCCTTTCTATGTGGTCGCCCCGGTTTCCACGATCGACTTCGGGCTCACCAGGGGCGAGGACATACCTATAGAGGAGAGGGACCCTGCCGAGGTGACCGACATATCCGGGGCGAAGATCACTCCCCGGGGGGTGGTGGCGTATAATCCCGCCTTCGACGTGACCCCGGCGGACCTGATATCCGGCATCATAACCGATAAGGGCCTGATCCGGCCTCCGTATCCCGAGAATCTCGCCAGGCTGGCCGGCTGAGGACGCCCGGCCGGATAGCCCCCAAACAGGCACAAATGCGTTGACACTACGCCATATCGGTGTTACATTGACAAAAAGCTCCTGGCTTTGTAGCCTGGGGCCAATAGAGCTTGGGAGGAAGTAGATGGTACAGAGTATCGTTGAGAAGAAGTGGTACGTCGTCGATGCAAGCGGCAAGGTGCTCGGCAGGCTTGCGACGCGGGTCGCCAGCATGCTCAGGGGAAAGCACAAGCCTGAATTTGCCCCGCACAAGGACGTCGGAGACCACATCATTGTAATCAATGCGAGTGGCATTGTGCTCACAGGGAACAAGATCAAGCAGAAGGAACTCCTTCGCTACAGCGGATTTCCCGGCGGGCTGAAGCGCACTCCGTATGAGAAGCTGATGAAAGAGAAGCCCGAGCTGGCGGTGGAGAAGGCCATTAAAGGAATGCTCCCCCATACCAAGCTGGGCAGGAAGATGGCCAAGAAACTCAAGGTGTATCCCGGGCCGGAGCATCCGCATGAAGCCCAGAAGCCCGAACCCTTAGAACTCGACTGACGGAAGGAGGTGAGTTGTTGAAGAATCTCAGTCACGCGACCGGCAGGAGGAAGGAAGCCGTAGCCCGGGTCAGCATAGTTGAGGGCGAAGGCCGGAGGACGGTGAACGGTCTGTCCTTCAAGGACTACTTCCAGAGGGAGGCGGCGATCATACATGCCGAGGAGCCGCTTAAGGTCTATCCTACTGCGGACGCGGTCGACGTCGTTGTAAACGTCAAGGGCGGCGGGAAGGTCGGCCAGGCGGGAGCGGTGAGGTTAGGAATAGCCCGAGCGCTTGCGATCCTGGACCCGGCTTTGCACAAGCCCATGAGGGACGCCGGATACTTGTCGCGAGATCCGCGTATGAAAGAGCGGAAGAAGTACGGTCAGCCTGGAGCCAGGAAGAGATTCCAGTTCTCCAAGAGATAGAAACGAATCCACACGTCTCCTGATTCCCTTCCGGGTCTGAGCCTGCGGGCTCAGGAGAAGGGGAGTGGAGGGAGGCGGACGACTAACCCGAACAGCGAGGTTACAGAATGCCAGTCAAAGATGTATCCATGAAAAGCCTGCTCGAAGCAGGCGTTCATTTTGGGCATCAGAAGCGCAGATGGAATCCCAAAATGAAGAAATTCATCTTCGTCGAGCGGAGCGGCATCTATATCATCGATCTCCAGAAGACCCTGGAAGCACTTTCCAGAGCCACGGAGGCCGTCGCCGAATGCGCCAGGGAAGGCGGAATGATTCTCTTCGTCGGCACCAAGAAGCAGGCGAAGGATGTGATCAAGGAAGAGGCCAGGCGATGCGATATGCCTTTCGTGACAGAGCGATGGCTCGGCGGGATGCTGACAAACTATAAGACAATCCGGAACAATGTCAGGCGCCTCGAAGAGCTGGAGGCGATGGTGGCCGACGGAAGGATGGCCTCGCTCTCCAAGAAGGAGGCTTCCAGTCTCACCAAGCAGAGATTGAAGCTGGAGAAGGCGCTCGACGGGATCCGTAAGATGGAGACCCTGCCCAAGATGGTCTTCGTGGTGGATACCAGGAAGGAAAGGATCGCGGTCGCCGAGGCCCGCAGGCTCGGGATACCGATCGTGGGGATCATCGACACCAATTGCGATCCCGATCCGATCGTCTATCCGGTCCCCGGGAACGACGATGCCATAAGATCTATCAGGCTGTTTGCACGGGCGATCTCCAATGCGGTGATAGAGGCCAAAGGTCTTTCCACCGAGGGTACTTTCGCTGCCGGCGATGAGACCCAGGAACAGGCGCAAGAGAAGGCCGAGCCGGGGGCTGAGGTTGAGGCCGAAGAGGCAGCCGGGGCGAAGCCGGAAACGGAAGCGGAAGTCACCGATCAATAAGGTGGGAGGAACCGATGGGAGCTACACTGGATCAAATCAAAGAGCTCAGGGATAAGACCAGCGCGGGCATCCTGGACTGCAAGAAGGCGCTCGCCGAAAGCGGGGGCGACCTGGATGCCGCGGTCGAGTATCTGAGAAAGAAGGGAATCTCCAAGGCCTCCAAGCTGGTCACCAGAAAGGCCGGCGAAGGCCTGGTGCATTCGTACATTCACCCCGGTGGCAGGATAGGGGTGCTTCTCGAGATCAACTGCGAGACCGATTTCGTCGCAAGAACCGACGAGTTCAGGACCCTGGTCAATGACATAGCGCTGCAGATCGCGGGCAACCCGCCGTTTGCGGTCAACAGGGAGGATCTTGCGGAGGAGCTGATCGAGAAGGAGAGAGAAGTCTACCGCAGCCAGGCCATAGAGTCCGGGCGTCCCGAGAAGGTGATCGACAAGATCATCGAGGGAAAGCTGGAGAAGTTCTACGAGGATTCCTGTCTGATGGAGCAACCTTTCGTCAAGGATCCCGACCGCAAGATCGGCGACCTGGTGAAAGAGTTTTCCGGCAAGGTTGGCGAGAATGTGGTGATAAGGAGGTTTGCCCGGTTCCAGCTTGGCGAGACCGTTTAGCCCTTAAGAGAGGTGTGACTTGAGCAGACCGCGATATGCCCGGATGGTGCTTAAGCTGAGCGGCGAGGTGCTTGGGGGCGCCTCCGGCAAGGGGCTCGATGCCGAGATGATCGGCTCGGTATTGGAACAGGTCAAGGAAGTGACCGATCTCGGTACCCAGCTTGGGATCGTTATCGGTGGGGGCAATGTCCTGAGGGGTGGCCAGGCCACAGGGAGCGGCCTGGGCCGGGTGACCGCCGACTATATCGGAATGCTGGGCACGATTATCAATGGACTGGCCCTGAGAGACCTGGGCGCCGCCCGGGGCCTGAGGCTCTCGGTTATGAGCTCGCTGCCCGGCTCGGGCTTCGTTGAATCCTACGGCGTGGAGAGCGCCATAAGCCATCTCCAGGAAGGCCTGGTGGTGGTATTCGCCGGCGGGACCGGCAACCCTTTCCTCACAACGGACACCGCGGCCGCCTTGAGGGCCGCGGAGATAGGCGCGGACGTGCTGGTCAAGGCCACCAAGGTGGACGGCGTCTATTCGGCGGATCCGATGGTGGATTCGAACGCGAAGAAATTCGACAGGATATCTTTCGCTGACGCGATGAAGCAGGAACTGGGTTTTATGGACGGCTCTGCGCTGTGGATCTGCAGCCAGGCACGCATACCCATTGTTGTCTTCGATATTCATCAGGAGAACGGTCTCAAGCGTGTTGCGCTCGGTGAGCAAATTGGAACCGTTGTCGGGGAGGTGTGAGCATGATCGACAAAGTCCTCGGAGACACCGAAGACAGGATGAAGAAATCCCTTCTGGCCTTTTCGCGTGAACTGTCTGGGATAAGGACCGGCAAGGCGACCACCACGCTGCTGGACTCGGTCAAGGTGGATGCCTATGGCCAGATGATGCCCTTGAACCAGGTGGCCAGCATAAGCGTTCCCGAGGCGAGATTGATCCTGGTCCAGCCCTGGGACAGGACCATCGTGCCCGCGGTTGAGAAGGCGCTTCACAAGTCGGACCTCGGGCTGGTTCCCAATACCGATGGCAATGTGATCAGGCTGGCCATACCTCCGCTTACCGAGGAGAGAAGGCACGATCTGGTCAAAGTCGTGAGAAAGCACGCCGAGGAAGCCCGGGTGTCGGTGCGCAATATCCGGCGCGATGCCAATGAGAGCCTCAAGAAGGCCCAGAAAGACGGGAGTGTTTCTGAGGACGATTCCCATAAGGGAATGGACAAGGTCCAGGAGCTCACGGACAAGTATATAGAGGAAGTCGATGCCGCCTTGAAGGCCAAGGAAGATGAGATAATGGAGGTCTGAGCGCGGCCGCCTCACCCAAATGACTGAAAAGGAACTTAGGTCATCCGAACAGAAGATCCTCCACAAGGGGGGCCTGCCCCGGCATATCGCTATCATAATGGACGGTAATGGCCGCTGGGCCCGCCGCCGTGGACTGCCGAGGGTAGCGGGTCACAGGGCCGGCCTGAAATCGGTCCGGGAAGCAGTCAGGGGCTGTGCCAGTCTCGGCGTGGAGTTTCTCACCCTGTACACCTTCTCTGTAGAGAACTGGAAGCGCCCCGCCCGCGAGGTGAACGCCCTGATGAGGTTTCTCCGGGAGACCCTAAAGAGCCAGACCCAGGAGCTGGCCGACAACAATGTCAGGCTCAGGGTGATCGGACGGACCCAGGACCTTCCCGGGTACGTGACCGATGAAATCGCGAGGGCGGAAGCGGCGCTCAAGGACAATACGGGGCTTACGCTGGTTCTGGCGCTTTCATATGCGGGCAGGGTGGAGATTCTTGACGCGACCCGCGAGATTGCCGCCCAGGTGCGCCGCGGCAAGCTGCGCGAGAAGGACATAGACGAGGATCTCTTCCGCTCTTACCTCTATACAGGGGACATACCCGATCCTGATTTGCTGATCAGAACCAGCGGGGAGCTTCGCATCAGCAATTTCCTGCTGTGGCAGATAGCCTACTCTGAGCTCTGGATAACAGATACGCTCTGGCCTTCTTTCCGGAGGAAGCACCTCTACCAGGCCATAATGGAATATCAGGAAAGGGAGAGAAGGTTTGGACGCGTCTCGTCCCGCAAGAAATCAAAGGCCTGAGCCGGAAGCCGGGCAGCCACTTGAGCCGGTAGGCGGACCGGCACCTCAGCCCGCAGGTATGGCGAGAAAGCTTGTCATAAGGATACTGGCCGGCCTGGTATTGATCCCCATCGTGTTGTTTGTGAACCATACGGGTGGCCTTGTCTTTGCGGGCTTTGTCGCCCTGTTGGCCGCGGTGGCCTGCGGCGAGTTCTACGCCCTTTTCGGAGATCGCGTTCCGGGCGGTATGCGGATCGCGGGCATTCTGGGAAGCGCCCTGATCTGCCTGGCCTTCCACTTCGGGTCGATAGATTACGGGGCCTTTGCGGCCACGCTGCTGCTGGTGGTGATCCTTCTCCTCGCCCTCATCAAGCAGGATCAGGCATCGTTCGCAACCGCGGCGAGCCTGGGCCTTACCGGTCCGATCTACACCGGCTGGATGCTCGGTTTCTTCATACTCCTCAGGAATACTTCTTATGGTCCCGCGGGGCTATTGGATGCCGGCAGGGACTTCGTATTGATGGTGCTGATCATCACCTGGAGCTATGACACCGTGGCCTATCTCGGAGGCTCTTTTCTGGGGCGCCGGAAGTTGTTTACCAGGATCAGTCCCTCGAAGACCCTGGAGGGCACGGTGTTGGGCCTTGCCGGAGCGGCTGTCGCGGCGCTGGTATGCAGGTCGACCTTCGCGGGCTATTTCGGCCGGGCCGAGGTTGTTATGCTTGGTCTCATGCTGGGTGTGGTCGCCCAGACCGGCGACCTGGTGGAGTCGATGTTCAAGCGCAGCGCCCGGGTCAAGGACTCTTCCCGCCTGATACCCGGTCACGGGGGCGTGCTCGACAGGTGCGACAGCCTTTTGCTGGCCGCGCCGATGTTTTATCTTTATATCAGGATGCTTTCCTACTGGATGTGACCATGACGGATCAGGCCAAAAAGAGAGTTGCGATACTCGGATCGACCGGATCCATAGGCCTGAACGCCCTGGACGTGGCATCTTCCATGGCGGGTCTGATCGACGTGGTCGGTCTCACGGCCAACAGAAACATCGAAGCGCTGGCCTCTCAGATAGAGAAGTTCGAGCCCCGCATGGTGGCGGTAGGCGATGAGAAGGCCGCGCGGGAAATCGCGGGGCAGGCGGAGAGCCACGGCACGGAGGTCTTCTGGGGCGAAGACGGCCTGGTCAGGGCCGCCCGGCTGGAGGACGCCGACCTGATCCTGAATGCGGTCGTGGGTGGTGTGGGAATCGCGCCGACACTGGCAGCGGTGAGGGCCGGCAAGAACGTGGCCATAGCCAACAAGGAGTGCCTGGTCGCGGCGGGTGAGATCATAACCCGCGAGGCAATGAAAAGCGGCAGCCGCCTGATCCCGGTCGACAGCGAGCACAGCGCGGTGTACCAGTGCCTGAAGGGCGAAAAACCCTCATCGGTGAGCAAGATCGTGCTTACCGCATCCGGGGGGCCGCTGGTCGACATGAGTGTTGAGGAGATCGAGCAGGTAAGGGCCGCGGAGGCCCTCCGGCATCCGAACTGGAACATGGGCCGGAAGGTGACCATAGACTCGGCCACCCTGATGAACAAGGGTTTCGAGGTGATAGAGGCTCACTGGCTCTTCGGAGTCGACGCCGACAGGATAGAGGTCGTGGTGGAGAGGAAGTCCCTGGTCCATGCGCTGGTGGAGTTCGTGGACGGAAACGTGGTTGCTCTGCTTTCAGAGCCGGACATGAGGCTGCCTATTCAGTATGCGATGACATATCCCGATAGAATGGAAACAAGGGTAAAAGGCCTGGACCTGGAGGCCATGGGCGGGATCTCTTTCGAGATGCCCGACTATGAGAGGTTTCCGTGTCTGAGACTTGCGTTCGAGGCCATCCGCTCGGGCGGAACGGTCCCGGCGGTCTTGAGCGCGGCCGACGAGGTCGCGGTGGAGGCTTTTTTGGATGGCGGTATCCGCTTCGGTGAAATCTTCCGGATCCTCGACGAAGTTGTGGCCGGACACGAGCGGCAGGAAGCGGATTCGCTGGAAGCGGTGATGAAAGCCGACGGCTGGGCAAGGCGGAAGGCCTCAGAGCTGGCCGGCGGAGCTTCACGGAGGGGATAGGGTGCTTTTAACATTATTGGCTTCGGCAATCACGCTCAGTGTTATCGTGTTCATTCACGAGTTCGGGCACTTCGCGGCGGCGAAAATCTCCAATGTCCGCGTGGACCGGTTCTCAATGGGATTCGGGCCCGTGCTCCTCGGGGTGAGCTGGGGCGAGACCGAGTACTGTATAAGTGCGATCCCTTTCGGGGGCTATGTGAGGATGGAGGGCGAGGATCCTGAGGAAGCCGAACGGCGCGCGGCAGAGCTGGCCGAGCACGGGCGCGGCGCGGCGCCGGAAGAGGACAGGGGATTCCTGTCCAAGGGCAAGGCAACACGCGCCTTCATAATCGTTGCCGGTCCCGCCATGAATTTCTTGCTGGCCGTGTTGATCTATGCGGGACTGGTTGCCCACATGGGCATCGGCGTGGTCACCACCAGGCAGGTAGGCGGAGTGCTTGCCGGCACGCCGGCGATGGAGGCCGGTGTGGCGCCAGGCGACCTCGTGGTCTCGGTCGGGGGTGTTGAGGTCGAGACCTGGGACCAGATGCTGGACCTTATGGCTGAGAAACTCGGCACAGTTACCGAGATCGTTGTGGAGCGCGACCGCAGGCCGCTCGCCCTCAGCCTGGACCTGAGCAAGGCCGAGAGCCTGTACGATCTGGGCATGTATGACTACCGGCCTCCCATCGTGGGTGAGGTGAAGCTCGGGGGACCGGCGGCCGAGGCGGGGCTTCAGAGCGGGGACAGAATAGTCCGGGTGGCAGGGAAGGATATCGATTCCTGGTCGAGCCTCAGCGATGCGATCGGGGGCTCCCCGAACAAGGAGATCAAGATAGAGTGGGAGCGCTCGGGCGAAACCCATTCATCGGTGATCACTCCGATAGACCTGAAGGGTGTCGGAAAGATCGAGATATACGGAGCGGTGGAGAAGCGCAAGGTCGGCCCGGGGGAGGCACTGAAACGGGGCTTAGATACCACGCTCTGGATGGC
>JASFOL010000016.1:0-10146 GCA_050116545.1 bacterium
CAGGGTGTCAATCAGGATAAGGACTATATTGGGGCCCGGATTGTCCGAAGCCAGGACATCGTTTACCTGGTGGCCCGCCGCCAGCGCGATGAAGAGGACCAGGGAGACCAGGAGTTTCGAAGAGGCTTTGCGGCCAATGGTTGTGATGCCCGTCATATGGATTTGAACCTCCTACCCGAATATAAGGTTCCGCAAGGACCGGCAAAAGCCAATTCTACCGTGTATGTCGGGTGCGCCGCGGGCCCTGACTCCACCTGAAAACCTTAAGATCGATCCGTCCGCAGGTCCGGGTTCCACATGAAAACCTTAAGATCGATCCGTCCCCGGGCATTGAACCTCACGCCCTCTCGCTCCAGCCTCAGGCGCTGGGTCACATCCGCGCCGCCCAGAGGTCCCAGGCTTATCTCGCCCCGCGCATTGACCACCCGGTGCCAGGGCACCCCCATCTCCGTGCGAAGCGCGTGAAGCGCATAGCCCACCTGGCGCGCGCCTCCTCCCAACCCGGCAAGCTCGGCCACCTGCCCATAGGTTGCAACCTTGCCTTCGGGAATCCGGCGAACCACCGAATAGACCCGCTCCCATCTTCCCGGCTTCTTACCCTCAACCACGACGCTACCTCGGACCGGCCACGGCATCACCCCGGCCCTGTGTCACCTCGGACCGGCCACGGCATCAATTTGGCTCGGTTGCCCGCCAGGCTTTCATGCCGCCATCCAGCACGGCGACATGCTCGAACCCTGCCACGGTCAGAATCTGGGCCGCCGTATAGGCCCTGGATCCCGACCGGCAGACCGTGACTATCCTTCTGTCTTTGTACTTCTCCAGCTCCTTCAGCCGGTGACTGAGGGAGGCGATCGGAATGTGAACGATTCCATCTATGTGACCCAGCGGCCCGGTGAGCTCGTCCTTCTCCCGGACATCAACCAGGACCGGCGGGTCGTCCGAGGCCATCCATTGCCGGAGGTCATCGGGCTTGAGCGTGACCACCTCGACCTCATTGGCGGTCTTGTCCATGGTGCCCTTGACTTCGCATGCAGGAGCGTCCACCGGGATCCAGGCCGCGCCCGGGTCCCGGGCGCAGGCATAATTGGCCTTGAGAACATCCTTCATCCAGTCGGCGGGCCCCAGCCTGAGGTCTTCCAGATACTGAACATAGGCATCGCGGCTCTCGCGGCTCATCTTGAGATGCGGATTGGTCTGCTTCTGCCGGCCCAGCGAGGAGGGCTGTCTCCCCCGGTAGTCGTGGGCAGGCATCACCAGCAGGTCTTCCGGGAGGTCCCAGAACTTTCTCAGGGTCTCCCAGTGCTGGCCGGGATCGCCGCCGGGAAGGTCGTCCCGTCCGGCTCCGCCATCGTCAAGGAAGAGGGCGTCTCCGGTGAATATCCGGTCGGGAAAGATCAGACTGACCGAGTCCCGCGTGTGGCCGGGCGTGTGGATCACCTTCACCGGGATCTGCCCCAGGAGGTCGAATCTGTCTCCGTCCTTGAGCTTGAAGGTGGCGCATTTGACGGGCGAGTTTACGTGCATGGCATACTCGCAGTCCAGCATGTCCTTCAAGGACGACCCGCCGGATATGTGATCGGCATGGGTATGGGTATCGATCACCATTGCAAGCTTGAGATCATTATCCCTGACCATCGCCGCATAGTCGTTGACATGGTCGATCACGGGGTCGATTAGAGCTATCTCCCTGGAGCCTTCGATTCCGACCCTGTAGGTCTTGCATGAATGGGGATTCATCTGATCGTAGACGACGTTCATAGAGCCTCCTCCGGGTGCGTCGGGAAGGGTCTTGACGGGTCATGTCCCGTATTCGGCGTCCCCCCCCCCGAGCCCCTTGCACATTAGCACAGGGCCGGAGCCTGCCCCAAGCCAATTTGCTGCGATGATGCCCTTAAAGGCGTAGGCCGCCGAACCGTGCCGCCCCGGGATTTGCGTGGATCGCGGCAGGGCGTGAACCACCTGCTGACAGGAAGAGTCAGAGGATGGAACCTAACGGGCCAGGACGATCTTCTTCCTCAAGTTGCGGTCCGCCGGGGACATCGAAACGAAGTAGACGCCGGAGGCAACCTCGTGCCCGTCCCGGTCGCGGAGGTCCCAGTTGAAAGTCTCCCGCTCCGGGATGGTGGTGGCAACGACCAGCCTGCCGCGGATATCATAGACCTCAAGCGGTACCTCGCCTGGATAGCCGGGCGCAGAAAACGAGACATGCGTGATTGCCGGATTGGGATAAGCCGAGAGTGTGATCTCCTCGCGCGGGCCATCAACCCAGGCCGATCCCCCGAACCAGTCCACGATGCGCGTCAGGAGCTCGGCACGGTCCTGGACCGATGAGATGCCCTCGAACCCGAAGGAGAGATAGACCACCTTCGAAGAGCCGATCTCCTGCCTAACGCCGCCGTGCTTGAGGGGATCGCCATAGTAGTCGAAGACCACTCTCGCAGGGGCAATCGAGTCGATCACGTCAGGATAGGACTGATTATCGGCGCCGTCACCGCCTTCGATGCTCAAGGCGATGCCGTCGGTGACCGGATCGCCGGGCCTCCCGGCAAGCTCCAGGATATTGGCATTGGGCATGATCCACTCGGCCCCGAGATAGCCCTGATAGAACGCGACGGCCGATGAGGAATACTCCGGGCTATTGCCATAGCAGAGGGCATATCCTATGTCCTGCCCGGAGATGAACAGATCTCCCCCGCCATCGATAAAGGACGCGATCACATCCTGATCATGAGCTTCCAGGGTCGGGAAATAGGCGCCGGTCAGCCAGATCACGAATTCGGCCGAATTGAGATCGCTCAAGAGCGGCTTGGCTATTCTCCGGTTCCACCTGCCCCAGACCACCCCCGCCGAGTCAAGCGCGTCGGCATAATAGACTTCATAGTCGAGGCCGCCGTCATCATCGACGAGCAGGCCGCAAACCCCCGAAACAGCGAAGAAGTCAAGGCTCCTTGCAAAGCCCGGGTCGCGCCTGGACCTCGCCGTCAGTGTCACCTCCCCGGTCCCGGGATCATAGCCGCAGTTGATCTTCACAGTTATGGTGCAGGTCTCGTCCATGGCAAGAGCGAAACCGCCCGCGACCGGATCGCCGCCTGAGATCTCGTAGCCGGCCGACCAGTCCGCGGGGAGATCCTCCGCGAGCGTGATATCAAATGTGTCGGCCCCGGCTCCCTCATTTATGAAGATGCCGGGGAAGCCGGCCTGCTGGCCCGGCAGTCTCATCATTCCCCGCAGTGGAGCGTAGAACCTTGCCCATCCGGCAGGCCTGGCCAGCGAAGAAGCCGCCTGGTAGATTTCCCGGCTGGAGTCGTTCTGTATGAAGACCACCGAACTTATGTGGTCGGGGTCCCAGCCGGGATCCATCTCGAAAGCCAGCCGGACATCGAGGGTCTCGCCCTCGGCAAGCAGGAAGCTTATGCCGTCATGGTCCGGAACGAATGACCTGAAGATGTGATTGAAGATGGTCTGGGTATTGGGCGCCTCAAAGTAGATGCTGTCCTCGACAACCGCCGTCCTGAGGACCAGCGAGTCCGGTCCCGGATCTTCCCCGGCTATCGCCCTCACCGCCACGAAGCAGGAATCCACAGTCATAGAGTCGCTGGCGACAAGGCTGAACGGGCTCGGCACCTCAAGCCGCTCGTCCATCGAGTCGCGATACAGCTCCAGGAGGCAGTTGGCATGAGTGGGCTGGCCATCAATGAAGTTCTTGGGAATCGTGATGATGGAGTAGTAGGAATAGCGCTCCTGGCTCTCGGCCACATTGGCCAGATAGAAGGGATCGTATTCCCAGGGACTGTCCCCGTGATAGCGTATGGCGAGCACGTCGGTATGACCGTAATCGATCAGCAGCGAATCCAACCTTGGATTCAGGCAGGCGGCTCACCCGCAGCCGACATTGGCCCCCTGTTCAAAAAGCATCGTTCGACGGGCCGATAGCGGCGTGCAAAGTCCCAAAATGAGGACAGGGACGGCCACCGCCATCATCGCCGTACGCAACCCGGCCATTCTCGCTCCTCTTGATTTGAAAACACAATACGGGACGCCCATGCGTCCCGCTCACAAGCATATTACCACAGATTCGGGGGCTGAGTCAAGCTAAGGGTGTCCCGGGAAGGCCATGGTTTTAATAGTTGTGTGGAAAAAGACCCGATGATGCGCTATCATCCTCAGCATGAAAAACCGCATCGACCCCATTCTGGTCTTTGTTCTGTCTCTTCTGCTCTATTTGATCACCCTGCCGAAGAGCGTCCTGCCGGGTGACAGCGGAGAGTTGATAGCCGCCTCGCGCACTCTGAGCGTCGCACATCCGCCCGGATACCCCATCTACCTGATGCTGGGCAGGATCTTCTCCTCGGTGTTTGCCTGGGGCTCCATGGCCCAACGCTACAATATGCTCTCGGCTGTCCTGATGTCGGTGACCCTGGCCCTGATCTATATTCTGCTTTCCGACCTGCGAGTGAGACGCCCCATCGCGATTGCTGTACCTCTGGTCCTGGGCACCCTTCAGTCTTTCTGGCTCCAGGCAACAACGGCCGAGGTCTACGCCCTCAACGGGCTCTTCACCACGCTTCTCTTGCTGGTTGCGGTCAGAGGCCGCAGGTTCGGGCAGCGGAGCTTTCTTATCATCGGAATCACCGGGGGGCTCGCGCTTTCACATCATCTCAGCATGATCTACCCGCTCATCTGCGCCCTGGGGGTGCTCACCATCGGCCTCAGGATCAGGCCGACCGCCAGGACCCTGGCGCTCTCCATCCTCCTGGGCCTGATAGGCCTGAGCGCCTGGCTCTATATCCCCATCAGGGCAAGTCTGGCTCCACCCCTGGTGTGGGGCAGGACCGACACACTCTCAGGATTGCTCTCCCACGTGACCGCCCAGGGCTACAGGTGGCGACTGAGGGAGTTCTCCCTGGTCGCGCGAGGCTCGGATGCGATCGAGTTCATCGGGGTGATCGCCGGGCAGAGCGGACTTCCGTTTGCAATTCTCTCTCTTCTGGGCCTTGTGATCGGGCTGTGGAAGAAACGTATCATTGTCGCATTCGGAGCTCTGGCGGCCCTGTTCGGTGTTCACTATGCCGCGTACAGCATCCCCGACATAGACAGCCACATTTTCCCCGCCCTCATAGGCATGGGAATCCTGGCCGGTTTCGCCCTCGAACGTATCGCCCGGCTGGCCTCCCGCTCAATCACTGGGGGCGCGATGCTGGTGACCATTCTAGCCTTTCTCCTGATAATACCCAACATTGCGCGGATCCGGCCGAGGGCCGACCAGTGGTTCGCGATCGACTATGCTCATTCCATTCAGGAAAGCGCCCGACAGGCCTGCGGCGACAGCTGCATAGTGATCACGGGCGGCCATCTTTCCAGCTTTCCGCTCTTCTATGCCTCATTGGTGGAGCCGGGCGGCCTGCCGGTTTTCGACCTGACCGCATCTGACCCATCGGTGATGGGCGGCATGAAGGGCACGGCCAACATCGAAGCATTCATCGTCCAGGCCGAGAAGATCTACGGGCGGTCGCGCCTTGCGCTGCTGGGGCCCTTGCCTCCACGCCTGCTGGGCGCCGTGCCGAGGATCTGCGGCATGGTCTATGTGCTCGGCGAGCCATCCGGGAAGTGCCTCTCACCCCTTGACTTCAAGATACGTGGCGCGGGGGAGGACCTCCGGGAGTATTCATCCCGGCTGCTGAGCGGAAGCTACTATCTGCACATCGCCCGGTGGTATGCCCAGGCCGGCGATACGGCCGCGGTCAGAGCTTCAGTGCAGAAAGCTCTCGATGCGGCAAGAGATGACGTGGGCACGCATACCAATGCCGCAAGAATCTACCTGGATGCCGGCATGGGGCAGGCCGCCTACATGGTCGCTCTCAGGGCCGTGGATGTGGACCCGGAGTTCTTCGAGGCCCATGATCTTCTCGCCAATCTCCTGGCCGCGTCGGGAAGGACAGACGAGGCGATCGCCAGTTACAAACTTGCCCTCAAGGGAAATCCGGCGCCGGGCGCGGTGCACGTCAATCTCGCCAATGCCTATGCCAAGATGTCAGACCATGCCCTGGCCCAAGAGCACTATCGCAAGGCCATCGAGCTCGATTCGCTGCTTGTGAATGCCCACGTGGGTCTGGGGCTCTCACTGGAAGCCACAGGCAAGTATGACGAGGCCCTGGCGGCCTTCCGGACCGCCGCCTCGATCGATTCCGCCTCATCGGTCGTATACCATGCTCATGCCTCCCTGCTGTTAAGACAGGGAGACAATGCCGGGGCCTTGCGCATTCTCAAGCGAGGCCTTGCCGTCCGGCCCGATGCGGCCAGTCTTCTCTCGGACATGGGCCTTGTCTTCTTGAGGCAGGATCAGCCGGATTCGGCGATCGCTTACCTGGATCGCTCGCTCGCGGCGGACCCGTCACAGCTCACCACCCGCGGCAATCTCGCGGTTGCATTGGAGCGAAGCGGCCTCAAAGAGCGCGCCATGGCGGAGTACCGGGCATACATATCTCTTGCGCCTCCAGGCAGGCTCAGGGAACGCGCTGAGGAAGCCCTCCGTATGCTCGAGGAGGAGGGAAACTGAGAGCCCCGCGCTGCTGAAATGGATCCGAACCGGAGCTCTGCAGGATCTGATCAGGTGCTGCCGGATGTGATCGGGAGTTCTGCTGGATGTGAACGGGTGATGCCGGAGGTGATCCGGTTCTACTGGATATAGCCCAGGGCTTTGAGCTGGCGCCTGGTATCATCACTCAGCGTCACCGGCGTTTCAGCCTGGGACCCCACACCGGCATACCATACCTGGAAGTAGGGTGCCTCCGGCGTGTCGGTGGGAATCCCCTTTGCCTTGCTGTTCCGCCTCCCGGCGTTCTCGAAGGGCATCGACTTCGCCGGTGTCAGGTCCGGCCCCAGAAATGTCCTCTTGACCGCGGGCACCCCGTCGATCCGGAGATCGAAGCGCAGGTGGGCAATCGTGGGACTGACTTTGACAGCGAGCTTGAGCGAAGTGTCCAGCTTGACGCCCTTAAGCCGGATTCCGCGCCGCGAAGCCTCCTCGAAACTTATCAGGTCCTCCCCTATCAGGCGGCCTTCCCCGTCAAGCAGGCTGTAGAACTGAATATTGCCCGATGCCGACTTGTCGGATATGGAAATGTCGAGGTCGAAGGTGTGCTCTTCGCCGCCGGCCCCCAGCTCTATGTACCAGGTGTCCGATATGTTGAGAAGTGTCTGGAAGAGGACTTCCTTGAGCAGGGCAGCGGCCGGGGGGTTGCTTGCGGCAAGGTCGCTGAGCTCGGCCGGATCCTCCTCGAGATTGAAGACCATGGTCTCGGCCGACACCATATCATAGACCACCTTCCACGGGAAAGCGGTCATGCACTTTTTCTCGGGTCCATACAGCATGGCTTCCGAGTAGGCGAATCTGTGAGGAAGCAGAACGTCCGGCTTATCGGCCGGTTCGCCTTCGCCTGATATCAGGGGCCTGAGGCTCACACCCTCGAGATGCGAGGAGCTGTTCATCCCAAGATAGTCCAGAATGGTCGGCATCACGTCCATCATCCTGACCTGCCGGCCTATCCGCTTGCCCGGGGGCATCTCACCGGACAGAGAGAAGATCAGGGGGACCCTGATCAGCTCATCGTACATCGTGTGGCCGTGCTCGAAGCCGCCGTGTTCGTAGAATTCTTCGCCGTGGTCGCTGACAAATACCACCAGGGTGTTCTCGCTGAGACCGCGCTCGTCGAGCCCGTCCAGGAGTTCTCCCACGGCCTCGTCGGTGAAGGTGATCTCGCCATCATAGAGGGCCCGCACATGATCCCACTCGCGTTGGGCCTCCGCGCCGCCTCTCTCGACGATCTCCGGGATCACTTTATTGAAGGTCTCGCGGTCGAACGAGGAGGATATCGGCCCGCTATAGTCGGAGTCGTACATCGTGTCATAGGGCTTGGGCGGCGAATACGGTAGATGCGGATCGAAGTAGTGGACGAATATGAAGAAGGGCTCGTCAACATGTGAATCGATCCACTTGAGGGCGTCCTCGGTGGTCCCGTCTGCCAGCCGCGGGTCCCACCTGGGCGAGGTGTCATAGAATTCAAAGCCCTTGTCCACGCCGAAGTCAGGGGCCAGCGCGGGAGCATTGATGATGGCTCCCGTCGAGTATCCGCTCTTGAGCAATACCATGGCCAGGGGCACGACCGTACCGCCCATGCGATTCCCATAAGTGCCCTGAGAGCGTTCAAAGCCTCCGGCGCCATGCTGCGTGGGATACAGCGAGGTGTGGATGGTGCAGAATGACGGCAGGGTCCAGGGCGCCTGGCTGACGGCATCCTCAAAGAGCACTCCCCGGCCGGCGAGCCGGTCGATGTTGGGCGTGGTGGGGCGCTCGTACCCATAGCAGCCCACATGATCCCGCCGCAGGGTGTCCACCCCGATCAGGACGACGTTCAAGGGGGGCTTCTCGCGCCCGCAGGATAAGGTCAGCGAAAGAGCCGCAAGCAACAAAAGAAGGATGAGTTTTCGCACCGCCATGCCTCCGCCGGCCGGGCTATTTGCCCACCAGGCCCTTGAAAAGGCCCGGAAAGTCATCTCCCCGGCCAGGATGTTCTGCGAGAACATCTATCACCTCGAGCGGCCTGTGTCAAGAGGCCGCGCCCCTCGCGGCACACTACCTGCGCGTGCCCGTTCGATCCCGCGCGGAGCGGTTCGATTCCTGCACGGGCCGGTTCGACCTCGCGCGGCCGCTCACAGCACCACGGGCGACGCGTCCTGGTCAAATGGATTGGTTCTCATCGCATGCGAGAAGAGGAAGGGATAATTGCTCCTCAGGTACTCCATATAGTCGAACCACTCATTGACTATCAGCACATATGCGCGCTTGATGTCTCCGCCCAGGTGGGCGCAATCGCTTTCCGGCGTGCATGACAGATCCTCCCTGCTCTGCAGCTCCTCGGTCAGATGGAACACGGCCCTCAGGAGCTCCGTGAAGGTTTCGTGTTCGAGCAGGGTTGGATTCTCAAGAAGCCTGACCAGGAAGTCGCGCTTGCTCACCAGGAAATCACTGAGTTCCTGAAGGTTCACCTTGTCGGTGTCCACGGCAAAGGCATAGTCCCTCAGCCGCCGGGCCGCGCGCCGGAACTCCTCCTCGGACCAGTCATCCTTGACCAGCAGGCTCTCCCTGATATCGGACAGGCCCGGATCGAAGTCAGAGAATCTCATCAGCAGCCCGGTCCCGACCTCGCTGAAGAAAGTCCCGATGACCATATTGAGTTTCTCCAGCCGGGCCCGCTTCTCTCTCACGCTCAGAAGGCGGTGGATTATCAGGGTGACCAGCAGCACCTCGATCGGGACGAAAGCCACATCCCCCAGCATATACGTGAATATGTGATGCGGATCGTGGAATATCAGGTAATGCACGTAATACAGAAGCGCAGAGAGCGCCACGAGCCCCAGGCCAAGGAACAACTGCCATCTCCATCTCCTCATACTGCCTCCCCCTTCCTGCCCGATATGTCAGATTTCCGTGCGAGCGCTTCGATTCGTCTGACATAGGCATCGATATCGAATTTCCGCCTGAGTCCCTTATCATTCATGTATCTCACCTTGCCGAAGACCGGCCGCTCGGCCCAGGGGCGGTCATGCTTTCCGAAGCACCACGCCACCCCCGCAAAGCCGTTGGGATCCCTTCCGTCAAGTTCATACTTGTTGTTAAGGTATGCCGCCACCTTGAAGCCGTGCCCGGGAGTCCGGGTCCACTCGAGGATCTTCTTGCCCCAGTACATCCGCATATAGCCGTGCATTTTGCCGGCGAGCACCATCTCCCGCTGGGCGGCATTCCAGTAGGGATCATGCGTGGCCGCCAGCTCGAATTGCCTGAGGGTGTAAACATATTCGCGCCTGTCACCCTTGTGCCGGGACAGGGTCTTTCGCGCCCACTCGGGCAGACATGTGAAGGAGTCATAGGAGGAATTGTAGTTTACGAAGTTCATGCTGAGCTCGCGCCTCACGACGAGCTCCTCCAGATAGGCGGCCGTGCCCGGGCTTCTCGCCTTTTTGATCCTCAGCGCTATGTAGAGCGGAGAGATCTGTCCGAAGTGAAGGTACGGGCTCATGTTTGAGAGATAATCGACGCCGGGGTCGTTCCTGCGCTCGGCGAAGTGATCCAGTTTGCGGCGCATG
>JASFOL010000017.1:0-9909 GCA_050116545.1 bacterium
GCCTAGGTCTCTGCATCACCACCTTTCACAAAACTATGCCAATGATACCACAACAAAGCTTAGATGTCAATCGTATTCGACCTGAGCGATTTACGGGGGCAGTTTATCATAGAACGTGTGAAATGTCAAAGAAAAAAGTGGGCGCTCGGGGTGGCCGTGCGGAAAAGTGGCTCATGGAAGCTTCGACCGGGTTGACGCAAGGGTTGAGTGGCAGTAAAGTAAAGATTGGAGGTCCGTGCGCCGCAGGGTCAATTTGCGGCCTTGAGCGCACTTGACGGGGGCGGACGGAGAGTGGTGAGCTTCGGACCGAATCAGGGCAGGGCCTGTGGCCCGATCCGGAGCCTGTGGCCCAACCAGAGGTTGAGAAATTGAGATATTCTGGGGGATTTTGGCGATTTTCAGGCATTATGACCCTTTTTCTTATCCTTTTTGCTTCTTTTGGCCATGCTTCGGTGTTTTCATCAATGAACATCGATTTCCTGGGGCGCGGGGGAGGCACTTTTGGCCTGGTGGCGCGCCCGGGAGACGTTGACAATGTGGTCTGGAATGCATCCGGGCTGGCCGATTCGCCGGGCCGCATGGGTTTTGCGGCCTATATGGACTATCTGGTGCAGACCAGGGCCGGCATGGTCGGATACTCGGGGCTTACAGAGACCGGCATGGCCTATGGTCTTTATCTCTCATACCTCTCGACGGGTATGCTGAACCGGACAGGATGGGATGATCCCACTGGAACCGGGGACGAATTCTCCCACGGCGAGGTTGTGCTCGGCCTTTCAGGCGGAACCTGGCTGACTTCCTTCTTCTCTGGCGGAGCAGGCATCAAACTGGCCAGGCAGAACACCGATGACGTGACTGCGGGAGGGATGTTTGCCGATCTCAGCGGGACGGCTCGCATCCTGCCCCTGGGAAGTGGCGGAGGGGCAAAGGGTGAAGGGGCAAAGGGCGGTGGGGCCTACACGGCGCTGGTGGTCCGCAATCTCAGGCTTTTCCGCTGGGGTGACGACGAGGGAGAACCTCCCGGGAACCTTGAGCTCGGCTTCTCGTTGGAAGCTCCCGGCAAGGTGCTTCAGGCCGGTTTTTCATTCTATTTCGCCGGCCAGGGACGGCGCCAGGTCAGAGCTGGACTCACAGCCAGACCCTCGGCGGATTTCGAGATGAGGTTGGGTTACAGGCGCCGGACTGGTGCAATATCCGACAGCGCCAATGACCTGCCCTGGGAGCGTGGGCTCTCGGCCGGTTTCGGCGTCGGCTTCGGGAGGATCTGGGTGGATTATACCTATGAGGATGCCAGCCCGCTGGACAATATCCACAGATTCGGGATCAGGACCATCGTCGGCTCCCTTGAATGAAATTGACATAGCGCCTTTTCTATGATATGATTGATGGTCGCAGCATAATAGGCAAGTTGAGAAATGGGAACAGGGGAGGTTCTCTACCTTTTTTGCAGATTATTTTGCAGATTAGGGCCGGGGAACATGACCCGACGAGAGGAGGAGATGATGAAGCATCTCATGAAGTTTGCGGCGCTGGGTCTCGTTCTCCTGGCGGTTCCGGTGTCGGTCTTCGGATTGACCTACACCACACCTGGCGTTACGGACGGCGTCGTGGAAAGCGATCCTCCGGTACTGGGCGGAACCACCTGGGAGAGCGACGAACTGATCGACAGCGACACCGATACGGATTTCTATTTCACCTGGGACGACACCACTTTCTTCATTGCGATCGCGGGGAGCCTGGCCAACCAGGGCGACGGCAATTTCGATCTCTTCCTGGCTTTTGATACCGACCAGATAGCGGGATCGGGTGCCACCTCGGATGGCTATGGCCAGGTCACATTTTCGGGGGACTATCTTCCCGAGGTCATCTTCTATTTCGCGGGCTGCTGCGGCTGGCATGAGAGCAGCGAATGGGACACCACCGGCGGAGGTTCCTGGATCTGGCGAGGCTGGACCGACTACTGCACCTATGGTGGATGGGACGAGAACAAGGTCACCGAGGCCTGTTTCGCCGACAGTCTGATTCAGCATGCAGAGAGTCTGGCTGTGGTGGCATGGATCACCAATGAGGCCAATACTCAGATTCTGGCCAGCTTCCCCCATGCGAACCCCATAGGCGCGACCACCCAGGAGATGACCCACTTCTTCGTCGCCAAGGACCTGGGCCCGGGCGTCTCGCCCGTCATGCTTCCGGTTCTGCCGCCCCTGGGCGATGCGGTCGTCGACAATGAGCAGAGCTTTGAGTTCACCTGCACGGCGATGGCGGACATCACGCCGGGCAACTGCGGCAGCACGACATCGATGACTTTCTATTATACCACCGACGGTTCGACGCCGGATGAGACCGACGCGTTTGTCGTGGGGACCTACGATGATTGCAGAACAGGCGCGGACACATCGGACACCTTCTATGCCGTGATCCCGGCTCCCGATGACGCTTTTGTGACCTGGATCGCGAAGGGTACGGCCAAGAACGGTTTCTCCGATTGGAGTGACACCACCTTCACCTTCACCCAGGGCGGCACCGCATGGGTCGGGAATGAGGGCTCGAGCCCCACGACTTGCACCGCATGGGCCGAGATCTATGTCGGTGACGGAGGCAGCAGCACATATGTCAAGTTCCCGTATACCACCGACGGAAGCGATCCCAGGGTCAGTGCCACGGTGGATACCCTGGACGGGACCTTCGACACCCAGCTGGGGAACAATGACAAGTTCTATGCCGTGTTCTCCGGTGTGCCGGACGGACAGACGGTCTCCTGGTACGCCTTCGGCGAGGACGTCAACAATAACTACGATGACTCAGACAGCTCGTTCTTCACCTTCGTCCAGGGTGACACCGCCGACATATTCAACCTCAACTGTGATCCCGATACCGACTTCGTCCTGGTGACAGGAGAGGTTGAGCCTCCGGGCTATGGCGCCGGGATGGACTTCTACTGGACCCTGGACGGTTCGGATCCCAAGACCAGCCCCAACACCTATATGGCCAAGGGCTTCCACATCGTGGATACGGATTCCACCGGCAAGTTCGGGGCCTGGCTGGCCGCCGACCTGGGCAATACCGTCACCTGGTATGTCCACGCATATGGCAGTGACAATGCCTACAGTGACAGCCCCAACCAGTCCTGTGTAGCGGCGGTGGACAGCAGGCCGACGATCTGCAATCTGAGATGCGTGCCGGACTCTGCGATCATTAGGGCATCGCTTTCGCCCAGAGGCTTCGGGTCCGAGATGGGCTTCAAGGCGACGGTCGACGGAAGCGATCCCAAGACCAGCGGGACCGCCGCCGACTTCCCGGTTGACAATTACCTTCGCGAAGAGGAGACCCCCGGCGGAGACTGCGGAGTCCCCGTGGCGGTGTTCCAGGTAGCCCTGCCGGGTTCGATCCAGGCAGGCGCCACCATCAAGTGGTATGCATATGCATACTACCGCGAGGGCAATGAGTACCAGGGCCTCTTCGGAGAGAGCGCAACGCAGTCATGCGTGGCTGAGACCACGCTGGCCGGCGTCGATGTCGATGACCTCCAGCCCCTGGTCACACAGCTGAGCAATGTCCCGAATCCGTTCAGCGGAAAGACCGACATCAAGTTCGAGCTCTCGAGGGCTTCCAGGGTCAGCATCCTGGTCTATGATGTCAATGGAAGGACGGTCGACAGCGTGATCGAATCCGTGCTCCCGGCCGGCCAGCACACTGTGGCCTGGAACGGAACCTCGAAGACGGGCGAAGCCCTGCCATCCGGCATATACTTCTTCAGGTTCAGGGCCGGCAGTTACCAGGTCAATAAGAAGGCGATCTTGATACGATAGGCGTTTCTCTTAACGCTGCCCCCGCTTCCTCTCGCACAGGGAGCGGGGGTTTTTCTATATGTTCAGGGCGGGAGCTGAAGGTGCGTCCGCTTCGCTGCGCGATGCCTCCCGGTGCCCGCCCGAGCGTGAATGCAAACCTGTGCTAACCTCCACCCTTGACAAGGCGCGCGCTCTGTGAGTTAATCATAGGGCTGCACAAAAGGTGTATGCACGAAAGGCGCGGGAACCTGTCTCAGGCCTCGTAAAGAGGCCCGGGATGGGTTTCCGCTTTTTTGTGTTTTATGGAAGTCACAGAGGGGGTGGTTTGATGCGCAGGACCGTTATTGTCCTGATTGTCACAAGCGTGCTGTTGTGGGGCTCCGCCGCGCTGGGCCGCCGCTCGCCGACCACACGGCTGGACGGCGACCCGGACGAGTACCAGGCCAAGGCCGTGCACAATGAGACCGAGTGCTTGCCCTGGGATGTCTGTCGAAGCGGCAAGAGCGGAACCGGCAGGCTCGCACCGCAAGCCGGGATGTCCGCCGATGAGGTCTTCATATTGAAGGTGCTGGTACCCGGGACGGTGATGCCCGGACAGAGCCAGGCAGTGATGATCTGGCTTCGCCTGTCGGAATCGCTCAGGCCGAATGGCCGGGGCAGGCTCCCGTGGGAAGTCCGTTTTCCTGGAGAGAAAAACAGATGCAGCGGGGAGGGCAGATAGCATGCGTGATCCCAATCAGTCTGAATCATGTTTCCAGGGAAGAAGGCGACCCAGGGAGGGGATCGAAGACATCCTGGATCATAAGGAAACCAGGCTGGGCGACCTGTGCATGGCGGTCGGCAGTCTGGGCGATGCGCTTGCCTACTACAGACAGGCGCTGGAGAGGACCACTGAGGATGATGTTGAGGCGCGGCTTGAGGTCATTCTCAAAGCTTCCGCATGCCTGAGGCGGCAGGGGAAGACCGCCGAGGCGCTGGCATTCGTCGAAGGCGTCGGGATATCTTTCACCGGCAGGTGCAGGCGAGACCTGCTGGCTGAGAAGGCCACGCTTCTCTGCCTCCTGGGCAGATACGGCGAGGCGGCGCGGGTGTGTGAGGACGCGCAGCTCAATGAGAGCGGCGAAGAGCGCGAGAAGGACGCCGGCATCTATCTGGTGCTGGGACACGTTCTGGCCAGGCTCTGCAAGTGGAGACAGGCCATAGTCTGCCTGGAGCAGGCGGCCACATTCGGGCGGATGTGCGGCGACACGCGCACCCTGGGGAACGCGCTCAACAATCTCGGCATTGTTTACAAGAACCTGTGCAGGTTCAGGGAATCCGCGCATTGCCTCAAGCGGGCGGTCAGCACGGCAAGGCAGGCGCGCGACGAGGCCAGCCTGGCCGTCAGGCTTCTCAACCTGGCCAATACGCTTTTCAAGATGGGTGAGATCGAAGAGGCGGACGCAGCGATAAGCGAGTGCGCGAAAATCGCATCATCTCTCAATATAGGCCGCACCCGCGTCCTCGCGACGATCTGCAAGGCCAGGATCCGGAAGGCAAGAGGAGATCTTGCCGAGGCCGAGCGGCTCGTTCGCGGGGCCATTGCAGAGGCCGAACGCGGCGACGATCCTAGGACCTGGCTGGTGGGGTCCGAGACCCTTGGCGAGGTGCTTCTGGAAAAGGGAGAAGCCGCCCAGGCGGAAAGGGTGCTTGAAGAGTGTATCGATGCTCTCTCGCCCCACACCAAGGATGTGGAAGCCGAAGTTCGATCGCGGCTGGCCGAGGTCCTCCTGGTCACAGGCAGGAAAGACCGGGCGGTGGAGATGGCAGCGACGGCGGTGCGTCTTGCCGAGGAAATAGGCGACCTCTATGAAGCCGGCAGGGCCCACAGGTGCCTGGGGATCGCGCACACGAGCCCGCCTGAAAAGGAAGAGCACATAAGGCGTGCCGGGGAGATATTCAGGCGTATTGGAGCGGCGCTGGAGCTGGGCATCACCCTGCGGGCCGAGGCGGGCAAGGGTCCGGGAGACCGCGTGCGGACAGGATACCGGGTGCCCGAAGGCGGCGGTTCGCATCCCGGCAAGGCCGGGAAATCGGTGAGATGCCTCAAGAGGGCGCTCGTCATATTCGACCGGTGCGGGGCGCGGAGACTGCGCGTGCGCACTCTCTGCGATCTTGCGCTGGCCTATGAGCTCCAGCAGCGGCACGAGAAGGCGATGGTCTGCCTGGAGGACGCCCGGCATGAGGCCGCGGCTGCTCCCGAGGACACCGAGCTGATTCTCCGGGCAAGAGCAAGGCTCGATGGCTTCCTGGCAAAAGAGCTGGCGCAAACGCATGAGACGGCGCCCTCGAGTGCTGAGGCGGCCTTTTCATATCTCAAATCCCGACTGAATGCTTCGGCCCTGATCCTGGCGCGAGTGGAAGAAGGCAGTTCGCCCGGAATCATCAGGGTATCCGGCATGTCCAGGGAGGCCGCACTCGCGATGGCGAGAACAATCATCGCCAAGCCGACCAATCCATATTTGTCAACCGATGCATCCAGGTCGATGGCCTGCTCCGGCATGCCGGAGAGTGTCAACTGCCTGATCGGTGTCCGCTTCGGCCGCCGAGGCCGGCGAGGGTTGCTGATTGTCTGCTGGGCGCCGGGTCGGGTGGGCTGCAGCGGGGCCTCCTTCATCGTCAGGGCGCACTATGAGATTCGCGAAGTGCTTCCGGTCCTTGAAAAAGGCCTGGAACTCGGGCGCGGGGGCTGCCACCCGGTCATGATCGGGGGCATGCTGACCGCGGACGACAAGTTCAGGCGCATTCTCCTCTCGCTGTCCCGCCTGGCCGACAGCAAAGCGGGCATCCTTATCACGGGAGAAACCGGAACCGGCAAGGAGCTCATAGCCCGGGCAATTCACGCCATGAGTCCCAGGGCGGGGAGGCCGCTGGTCGTGCAGAACTGCGCGGCCCTTCCCGAGCAGCTCCTGGAGAGCGAACTGTTCGGGCACAGGGCCGGCGCTTTCACCGGAGCGCGCTCCGACAAGCGGGGGCTTATAGAGGCCGCCAGTGGGGGCACCTTCTTCCTTGACGAGGTAGGGGAGATAAGCCCCGCGATTCAGGCCAAGATGCTCCGGGCAATCGAGACCGGCGAGATCCGGCGGGTCGGCGACACGATCACCCGCCCGGTCGACGCGAGGTTCCTGAGTGCCACCAATAAGAACCTGATAGATGAAGTCGAACGGGGCCGGTTCAGGAAGGACCTGTTCTACAGGCTCAACGTGGTATCTGTGGAGCTGCCGCCCCTGAGGGAACGGGTCGGCGATGTCGAGGCGCTCGCGTGGTTGTTCCTTTCCCGGTTCGCTGTCAGGACGGGCAAGCGCATCGACGGGATAAGCGAGAACGCCATGCGTGCGCTTGCGTCCTATGATTGGCCGGGCAATGTCCGGCAGCTTGAAAACGAAATCGAGAGGGCCGTGACCATGGTCGCCTCAGGCGCGGAGATAACTCCGGAGGTTCTCTCGGCGGTGATAACCGGGAACGCCGACGCGTCCGGACCGGCCAGCCTCAAGGACGAGCTGCAGATGGTGGAGAAGAGGCGGATCCTGTCCGCATTGCGCGAGTGCAAGTGGAACAAGACCCATGCCGCTCGCAAGCTGGGCAATGTTAGCCGCCCGGCCCTGATAGCGAAGATGAAGAGGCTGGGGATACCGCTTCGGCCGAGTTAAGACCGGGCATGCCGCTCGAGCAGGCCGGTCTCGCGGCCTGCGCGCGGTAGCGATGAAAGGAAAGTTGCGCTTCAGAAGTCGTGCGGCGTCGGGCGAGGCCTAGCGTGGTCGCTCGTGGGGGGCAATAAAGCCAATTGCCGGGCGCCTAACCCGGCGCCGCACAAAAGAGGGGACATAAATCTATCCCCTGAAGTCAACTGGATGCGCCAAAGAGGGGACAGTGCCCGTTTCGATCCGGGAATGGGGGCGCTCTCCTCTCTATGCTGTTACCTTTGCGCCTTTATGCGGTATAGGTTTTTCTCCAGGCGTTCGCTGGCCAGCTCGAAGTACTCTTTCACGATCTCAAACCCCAGATAGTTCCGTCCCAGTTTCCTGGCCAGCACCGCGACCTGACCCGAACCCAGGAAGGGATCAAGGACCAGGTCGCCTTCCTCGCTCGAGTACATCAGGATCTTCTCGATCAGCTCGGCGGGCAACTTGGTCGGGGTCTTGCGATCACCGCTCCAGTACTCGCGGTTGATCACCCAGACATCCTCCTTGTCCCTGTAATGAAGACTGCCTCCCCTGTTATCCTTCGCGTCCTTGGCGAATCTTGAGAAAGGGAAGAAGCGTCTTTCCCTCTCATCCTTGCAGACATACAGGCAGTGATAGTGAGAGGTCACATACTTGCGCTTCGTCACCACGCCGAACTGGTATTTCCATATCAGATGATTGACCACGTTGAACCCCGTCTGCTCTATGGCATTCAGGATGTCCCGGAGATTGTTCCAGCCGGAAAAAACATACATGCTCCCAGACGGCTTCAGGACCCTCCAAACCCCGGCCATCCAGTCAAGCGTGAACTCCGGGTAGCGCTCCCTGGAGATCTCATTGTAGCCCTCGAGCACCCGCGATGCCTTGCGGTTGTAATTAGCGCGTCTGGCCTTGAAATCGATCGCGAACGGAGGATCGGTGACCACAAGGTCGACCGACGCAGCCGCTATCAGCTTCATTCCCTCGAGGCAGTCCTGATTGTGGATCGTGTTGGGCTTGATCTTCTTCATCGCCAGAAGCCTATCCTACAGGCGCCGGGTTTTCAAGCGGGCGTTTCGCGGAGCTGCGCCCGGAATCTCCCGCACGGCCATTCGCAGGAATTCCCAGCACGGCCACCCGCAGGAACTTCCCGCACGGCCATTCGCTTGACTTGTCATTCGACTGCTCATAGACTCTCGTTGTGACCGACGCGAACTTGATGCCTTCGGGAGACAACCTCGAGCTTGGCTATGGACGCGGCCGGGTGAAGGCGGATCTGAGGGGTTTACTCAAGGTCAAGGTGTTCACCCCGCCTGAGGCAGAGGGCCTGGAGCAACCCGATGAGGCCTTCAGCCGGTCTCTCGAGCAGCCCGTCCGGTCCCGCCCGCTCAGGGATCTTGCAAGGCAGGCGGGCCGGATCGTCATATGCATCCCCGACAGGTCCAGGCCCAGGGTGGCCAGGGAGATCCTTCCGGCCCTTCTCGAGACCCTCGGGCGCGCCGGCGTTGGGCCGGAGCGGGTCGGCATCTTTGTCTCCACCGGCACGCATGGAGAGCACTCCGAAGCCGAACTCCGGGAGCTGGTCGGAGACGGCATTCCGGGTTCGGTGGCGATAAGTCAGAACAGATCCGGGGAGTCCGGCCGTTTCCGAACGCTTGGAACAACAAGCCGCGGTACGCCGGTCAGGATCAACAAGACCGTTCTCGAGGCCGATCTCAAGATCGTGATAGGGACCGTGGCGTACCATTACTTCGCGGGGTGGGGTGGGGGCAGGAAGATGCTGGTTCCGGGGGCGGCCCACTTCGAGACGGCCTGCGCAAATCACAGGCTGAGCATCGACGCCGGCGGACAGATCTGCCCCGAGTGCAAGAGCGGTCTGCTTGCCGGCAATCCTGTCAACGAGGACATGGCCGAAGCCGCCTGCCTGATCGACAATGTCTTCATGATAAACACAGTGCTGGACGGCTGGGGACATGTCGCCGGCTTTGTCTCGGGAAACTTGGAGGAGTCCCATGCTGAGGCGGTCAGTCTGGCAAGGGACCTGCTTGAGGTCAGGGTGGGCGGCAGATGTGATCTCGCCATCGCGAGCGCAGGCGGCCATCCGCTCGATCTCAATTTCATCCAGGCCCACAAGTCGATAGATCATGCCGCCGAGAGCGTCAGGGACGGTGGGGTGATAGTGGCGCTGGCCGAGTGCCCCAATGGAATCGGCTCCACCGACCTGATGGACTGGCTTGACCTGGGCAGCGCCGGGGCAGTCTCGGGCAGGCTCTTGAAGCACTATGGGATTCACGGGCATACGGCCCTTTCATTGCTGAAAAAGCTTGAGCGGCTGAAGGTCGTGCTTATATCCTCTCTGGAAGATGACACAGTCAAGCGTATGGGCCTGGTACCGGCGAGAGACCTCGAGCATGCTCTGT
>JASFOL010000018.1:0-9514 GCA_050116545.1 bacterium
CGACATTCTTGGTCCTCGCCTGCAGCACCGGGTCCTGTAGCGCCACATTTACAAACATATTGAGCGGCTTCACCAGCCCGTCCAGCAGGCGCATAGCGGTCGGAATGTCCTCATCCATGATGTCCCGGCGGACGCCGCCCGGCTTAAACATCGCGTAATGGTTACGGTTGCCTGTTATCAGCTCGAAGACATCCAGCACCGGCTCGCGGTACTTCCAGGCCCACATCCAGAGCGTATTGAAACCCAGGAAGTGGCCGGCAAGCCCCAGCCAGAGCAGATGCGAGTGAATTCTCTCGAGCTCCCCCACAAATGTCCTTATGTACTTGGCCCTTTCCGGGACATCCACGCCCCCCACGTCCTCGATGGCATTGACCGAGGCAAAGGGGTGCGAACTCGAGCAGATCCCGCAGATTCTCTCGACAAGAAACGGGACCTGGTCATAGGTAAGAGATTCAGCGAGCTTCTCGATCCCCCGGTGGTTGTAACCGATCTCGATCTCCAGCTTGACGACCTTCTCGCCCTCAACGTGGAGCTTGAAAAACTCCGGCTCCTCCTGCAGAGGATGATATGGCCCTATGGGAATGACTGTTGTTTTATTCTTGGTTACCATGTTCCCCACCCTCTCTCCAGTCCTTCCAGCCTCGCCTGAGCGGATAATTGCCTTCCGGCCAATCGTCCGTCAGCAACAGGTGCCTCATGTCGGGATGGCCCCTGAACTCGATGCCCAGGAGCTCCCACATCTCCCGCTCAATCCATTCGGTTGCGGGAACCCGCTTCGCGCAGGAATCGACCGAGGGCCTCTCGGGATCGAGGATCACCCTGAGATCGATGAAGCGATGCTTCGCATCCAGCGCGAAGTGATAAAGTATCTCAAACCCGTGGACCATGTGCATGCCAGAAGCTATCGAGAAGCGCGCTCCGAGATCCTTGTAAAGGTACTCAGCTACGTCCGGAAGCCGAGGCGGGGCAACCGTCACGTACGTTCTACTGGGGCTCTTCTCGTGAATCTCAACTATGGCGTCCCCAAACTTACTCTTCAGCCCTTCTACAACCTCATCCGCCATACTTTCACTCCTCCTACTTCTTAAGCGCAGCCAGCTGGGCCTGAATCAGGGCAACGACTCCCTGGATCATGGCCTCCGGCTTGGGTGGACATCCCGCTATATATGCATGAACCTCGGTAACGTCATCGAGACAGTGCATCTGGTTATAGGAATTTCCGAACATCTCCATCGAGCAGGCGCAGTTGCCGAGAGCGATGACGAAACACGGCTTGGCCGCCTGTTCGAGCACTCGCTTCAGCCTGATATGGGCCTTTCGGTTCATCGATCCCGTGACCAGGATCGCATCCGCATGCCTCACGGAGCCTATCAGCTGGATTCCGAACCTCTCGATATCCCACCGCGGCGTGAGAAGGTCCAGGATCTCTATGTCGCAGTTGTTACATGGACTCGCCGCCAGGTGAAAAACCCAGATCGACTTGGTCAACGCCTTGATCTTGAGACTCATGCCTCCCCCCTCATAAACCCAGGAATGCCAGAATCACAGCAATCACCGCAAAGGGAGTCAACCTCGCCCAGAAGAACTTCATGATCTGGTCGATCCTCAGCCTTGCGTTCGTATTCCGGACCAAAGTGATAAACAGCAATATGCCTATGTAGATCAGCACGGCGAAGAACAGGTTCCACCATGTCTGGCGCCAGTTGACAGCGCCTATGAAGAGCATCATCAGGAACAGGGGGACCACGTACATCATCATCCACTGGGTCAGCTTGAACAGCCCCAGCGCGGCGCCCGAATACTCGATATATGCCCCACCCATGATCTCGGTTTCGGCCTCCGGCGCATCGAAAGGCACCTTGGCCAGCTTGGCCTGCATGCATATAAGCGCGATAAGAAAGGCGATGACGCCCGAGATCGAGGCAATCGCCGCGCCGTGTGTAGCCTGGTACTGCAGGATCTCGCCCATCCTGATTGTGCCGCCCGCCTTGATGACCGGCACCAGCACCACGAGCAGGAAGGGCAGCTCATACGAAAGTATGAGCTTCATCTCCCTGGATCCGCCCAGCGAGGCGAGCGGGTTTGCCGACGCGAATGAACCCAGAATAATCGCCTGCGAGGGGATGGTGAGAAGATAGATCACCACGATCAGGTCCCCGATGAAGGTATCGCCGGGGGCGATGATCGTTCTCAGGAGAAGCGCCGAGACCACCGTGGTGGCGGCCAGGCCAAAGAGCGGCGCCGACAGAAACAGGAAGCGGGATGCCCCCTCCGGAACCACAACCTCCTTGGCCAGGAGCTTGACGAAATCATAGAGGGGCTGAAACAGCGGCGGCCCGACTCTCCACTGGACTCTCGCAGTGATCTTGCGGTCGAACCAATGCGCGAACATCCCCACAACTGATGCAACAATAAAACCACCGGCCAGATAGCCAATACCTTGAATTACGCCCATAATCCCCTATTACCTCTTCCAGGCCTTACACTTGACGACCAGATGGTCCCCGACTTTGTAGATATCTTTGGATTCGTCTGCTTCTATATCGATATACTGTATGGCCTCGTCCGGAGAGGTCCTCACGCAAAGAGGGGCCTCGCCTGAAGTCAGCCTGTCGATGCAGTAGTCACAGCTCGAGGCAAAGAAAGGAAGCGCTTCGGTGTAGATGGTGCCGAAGGGGCATGCCACGGCGCATGACTTGCAGCTTATGCAGCGCATATTGTAGCGCTTCAGGATTCCCTCGGCGTCCTTCTCGAGCGCGTCCCTGGGACAGGAGCTGACGCAGTTGGCCGATTCGCACTGCCTGCAGATCACGGCATAGGCGGCCAATTCCCTGAGTGTTAATACCCCATCATTTCCCGGGTGATAAGGGTAGCTACACTGGACTTTGAGATCCCCTTCTTCCTCCAGTTTGTCCAGAAGATCGAGATCGATGAATACCTTTTTCAAATCCTTACCCTCGCGTGCTCAGTCCCAAACGGCTGGTTTGTCCTTCACCTTGTCATAGGTCATCACTGGTCCATCATGGCAAACCATGTATTCGCCGAGCATGCAGTGGCCGCACTTGCCGATTCCACAGCTCATGTTCTTTTCCATCGAAAGATGTATCGCGGAATCGGGATACCCGTGCTCGACCAGAGAAAAAGTGCCGAACTTCATCATGATCGGCGGGCCGCAAACCACCCCGACGCTGTTCTTTATGTCTATCCCGAGATCCTTGACCACGGTGGTAACAACGCCCACATTGCCTTTCCAGGTGGCGTCGCCCTCATCAACTGTGGTCCTTATCTCGATTTTCTTGGGGTCTATCTTCTGCCACTTGTCCAGGATCTGGTCCATGTAGACGATGTCCGCGGGAGTCCTGGCGCCGTAGCAGTAGACGATCTTCTTGTAATCATCCAGTCTCTCGGTCAGAGCAAGAAAGAGCGAGCGCAGAGGCGCGGCTCCCACTCCACCGCCCACGATCAGGATCTCCTTGCCCTTCCAGCTGTCTATGGGATAGCCCTTGCCCATCGGGCCCCTGACGCCCAGTATCTGACCCTTGCCCATCTTATGGAGCTCCTCGGTCACCTTGCCCACGGACATGATCGTGAAATCCAGGGTGTCCTTCACATTGGGCGATGACGACGGCGTGAACGGCGCCTCTCCCAGGCCGGGCACAGTGACTTCCATGAACTGCCCGGTCGCGAATGGGATTTGCTCCTTGGGTTTCAGGACAAATGTCTTGATCGTCGGGGTCTCATCAATGACTTCGAGAATCTCGGCGTCTATTGGCATGTATACATTGTTCATGACTTGCCCGCTTCCTTAAGCACCTTTCTCATATCTATCTCACCGGGGCACGCCACAATACAGCGGCCGCAGCCCGTGCAACCCTCAAACCCGTAAGTCTTCGGGAAGTAGTCGAGCTTGTGATAGTACCTGTGCCTGAACCTGTCTATCAGGCCCTCCCTGGGGTTCGCGTCGCCCGCGACCCTGGCGAAGTTCTTGTACGCGCAGGTGTCCCACATCTTGAGCCGCTTATACCTGTCGCCGGCCCTCTGGTCATAAAGCAGGAAACACTGGCATGTGGGGCAGGTGAACAGGCACGCCCCGCACTCGACGCAGGTCTCCACATTGCGGGCCCAGGTGCTGTTCTCGTAAACCTTGGACATAAGATCCTGCCAGGTCGTCGGCGGCTTATACTCCTTGGACTGCTTCTCGACGGTGTCCTTGATCTTATCCCTCATGGCTTTCCGCTGGGACAGATGATTCTCGGTGGCGGGCTTGAACAGGCCCTTGTTGTCATCCACCACCTGTTTGCCCTTGTCGGAGCCGACTTCGACCACATAGCCGCCTTCAACTTTTGCGAGGCCGAGGTCAAAGTTCTTCTCAGCATAGGGCTGAACGCCAACCAGTACACAGAAGCAGGTTTCAAGGGGATCGGTGCAGTCAAAGCCGATTATCAGGGCTTTGCTTCTCTTCTCCTCGTAGAAGGGATCCTTGAAGTCACCTTCAAGAAACACACGGTCGAGAGCTTCGATCGCCCTGAGATCACAATTGGCGGCGCCCACGATCGTGAAAGGCCGGGCTTCCTTGATCGGCTTATCCGAAGAAGGATACTCGGCCACCTCTTCCAAGGCAGAGAAGAAGAACGGTTTCAAAGGTTGAAAAGCCCTCACGCCGGGATAGGAATAACTCCCCACCTCACCATAGGGCTTGATCCCCACTGTCCCCTGCTCGTCCCTTACTGCCATGTACATGGGACCACGTTTTTCAAGAGAAGCAAAAAACGTGACCAGATCCGTATCAGTGATGAAGTGTGTCTGCATCATCCCCCTTCCGGACTTTGAACCGGTCGCTGACCGGACCACCCAAAGCACCACCCGTACCTCTCCCGACCCACCAAACCGGAGAGCCTAAAGAACTCTTCCGCGATTGTCAAGCAGAAAGTCCCGGTTAAAAATGAAACCGGAAAAGGATAGCAGAACCTCTCTGTCTAATCAAGTCAAATCGCTTGACAAGACACGCTTTCCGTCAATACCGTGATGGCCGGAATCCGAGGGCATATATAATGGTAAGCAATGGGTCGAGAATCGCGATTCTCGCGGCATTTGACCCCTCGGAAGGGGGGCCGGGCGCCGCACGCAGAGCGCTCGCCGGGATAAGTTCGGGCGTCCTGCCTCCAGGAACCGTCATCCTTGAGCACAACGGGACCATCCTCAAGGCTCTGGAGGCCGCGGCGGATTTCGACGGCCTGGTCCTCGTTGACGGCGCTTCGATGGGGATGCGCCCGGGAGGCGCCGCCATCTTCACCCTGAACGAACTGATACTTCCCGGCTCTCCGCCCCGTGTGGTATTCGACAATGTCGATGTGGAGTCGGACATTCTCTATGCCAGCAAGTTCTTAAGCCTTCCACCCTTGCGTATCGTCGGCATTCAGCCGGATGAAACCCGGGCAGGCGAAGCACAAGCAGGCTGCGGGGCAGGCGAGGCCGGAACAGGCGGCGAGGGATCCTTCCTCGATACTATCCGCAGGGCCATCTTCGAGCTGACCCGGGAATAGAGAGATAGGGGTCCGCGTCCTCTTTCATTAATCGAAAAAAAGGCGCCGTCCCCTGTTTCTGTTTTCTATCTTCTGTTTGAAGCCCTGGACAAGCCGGGGAACAGGCTCAACCCGGTGGGAAGCAAATCAGGCCGTATCATCTCGCCGGCCAGAGTCTTCTTGTAGCGCACGCAGTCTGAGTGTTCGCCGCAGCAGAAGGCCCATACCAGATGCTTGCTGTCCTCCCGGCAGGCGATGGTCCTGAACATCGGGCAGGTTTCCATAAAAGGACAACTCATGAGATCTCTTTCGCCTTCGGCATCAGCACCCTCGCAACGCCAGTTTCACCAGGGGTAAGAACCGGAATCCATAGATGGACTCTTTGCTCCCGTATAAGTTAATGAAGGCGTGTGGGCAAGGCAAGCCGGTGACACGAGGTTCTTTCGGCAGGTGGAAGATTGCATGGCACATTGGCGGCCCGAACGGTGAGACGGGCGGCCGCCCCCTATTACGCTGAAACGCAGTCCATGCCGTTTTAATGTAAGATTCTATTGACAATGGAGGGTTCGCAGCCTTATTTTCCCTTGAATTCAATGAATTCAACCCAAGGGACGCATGTCAAAGGCGGCACATGTATCACAATCGTATGGAGGGAGCAACGACATGCCAACAAGCAGAAAGAGCTCCGCACCCCCCGATCTCATCAAGTCCTTCAAAGACGGACTGATCGAGCGCGACTACAGTGCCCGGACCGCCGATGTCTACGCAACCGCGGTTTCATCATTCCTGAAAAGTGTACCGGACCCCGATTCGCCCACCAGCGAGGAGGCCAATGAGTACATCAAGGCGATACTCGACGGCACGGCGAAGAGCGGCACATCCCAGTCATCGGTTGGAATCGCGGCCAGCGCGCTGAAACTCTTCTTCAAGCACACCGTAGGAGAGCCCCTTGACCTCAAGGTCGAACTCAAGCGGCGGGCCAGGCCCATGCCCACAATTCTCTCCAAGGAAGAGATCCAGAGGATCGTCGGGGTTACCCGCAATGTGAGCCATCGCCTGATCTTCCAGCTGATGTACTCCTCCGGCCTCAAGCTGGACGAGCTGCTGGGCCTCAGGGTCAGGGACGTCAACATCGAGGGCAAGACCCTCACCATTCGCGGCAATTCCCAGAGCGGACGCAAGTCAAAGCAGGCCCGGACCACCATTCTCTCCGAGAAGGTCGCACCCATGCTTCATGCCTTTGTCGTCGACAGGGGGCCGGACGACTTCGTCTTCCCCGGAATCGACGGCGGACACATGACACCGAGGGCGGTCCAGAAGGCCTTCAAGCAGGCCCTCAAGAAAGCTGAAATCGGCAGGCGGGCCAGCTGCAATTCGCTTCGCCACTCATTCGCCGTGCACCTCCTGGAGAAGGGCGTTGACATCAAGCACGTGAGGCGGCTCCTGGGGCATGCCCGGACCGAGACCACGTCGATCTACAAGAAGCTGGTTACAACCGATAAGGTGGACATAAAGAGCCCGCTGGACGCATAGACGGCTCTGCGATACATAGTCACCAGGCGCCTTGAGGGAGCGGTCCTGCCGCTCCCTCTCGCCTAACCGCCCCGTCGGGCGGCCGGCCTTGCCAAGAAGCTTGCTCTCCGGCGCGATAGCGGTTATAACTCAATGGTCGGGCGCGAAACGGGAAGCCCCCGCGCCACGCACGCATCATAAGGAGAAGGCAATCGGAGTGTACCGGTACAGGGAGGAGACAGAATATGGACTTTAAGGCCCTGAATTCATGCAGCTACGGGCTCTACATACTGAGTTCCAAAAAAGGGGATAAGTACAACGGTCAGATAGTGAACACGGTTTTCCAGGTGACCGCCGAGCCTCCCACAATCGCAGTCAGCGTCAACAGGAACAATCTCACTCACGAGTACATCACCGATAGCGGGGTGTTCAATGCATCGGTCCTTTCGACCGAGGCGCCCATGACCCTGATCGGCAAATGGGGCTTCAAGTCGGGAAGGGACACCGACAAGTTCGAGGGCACCGAGTTCAAGTTGGGAAAGACCGGAGCCCCTATCGTAAAGGACGGCGCCATCGCCTATCTGGAGGCGGAAGTGATAAAGACCCTTGACGTCGGCACCCACACCATCTTTGTCGGCAAGTTGATCGACTGCGCCATGCTCTCAGAGGGCGAGCCCATGACCTATGCGTATTATCACCAGGTCAAGAATGGCAAGACTCCGAAGAATGCGGCCACATACCAGGGGCCGGAAGCGGAAGCATCAGAACCGGAATCCCGGGACAAGGCGAAAGACCCCAAGACTCAGAAATACCGGTGCACCGTGTGCGGCTACATCTATGATCCGCAGAAGGGTGACTCAGACGGCGGCATAGAACCCGGTACGGCATTCGAGGACATACCCGAGGACTGGGTCTGTCCCGTATGCGGGGTGGGCAAGGACAAGTTCGAACCGGTTTCCTAGACAGGAGCAATGAATGGCAGCCAGGAAGATCAAGGAAAATGTGTACTATGTCGGCGCCATCGACTGGAGTCGCAGGCTCTTTGACGCGCTGATACCCACACCGGACGGCACCAGCTACAATTCGTATCTGGTCAAGGGAAGCCAAAAGACCGCCCTGATCGACACGGTGGATGAGACCAAACTGCACGAGCTCCTCGCCAATCTCGAGGACGCGGGAGTCGAATCCGTCGACTATATCGTGAGCAACCACAGCGAGCAGGACCACGCGGGCCTGATTCCCACTATGCTGGAGAAATACCCGGGCGCCAAGGTGGTCACCAATCCCAAGTGCAGGGACCTGCTGAAAGAACACCTGCTCCTCGAAGACGATGTCTTCATCGTGAAGAAAGACGGCGAGACCCTGTCCCTCGGTGACAAGACCCTGCAGTTCATTATGGCGCCGTGGGTGCACTGGCCGGAGACCCAGTTCACTTACCTGGTGGAGGACAAGATCCTCTTCTCATGTGATTTTCTCGGCTCTCACCTGGCAACGTCGAAGATCCTCGTGAAAGATTGCGAGGATTTCTACTGGGGCGCGAAACGCTACTACGCCGAGATCATGATGCCTTTCGCGACCAATGTCAGGAAACATCTCGAGAAGATAAGGAGCATGGACGTCGAAATGATCGGCCCCAGCCACGGCCCTGTCTATACGGATCCCGAGCAGATCCTCAGGGCCTACGAGGACTGGTCGTCAGACAAGGTGAAGAACGAAGTGGTGATCCCGTTTGTCTCGATGCACGGCAGCACCCTTAAGATGGTCGAGTATCTGACCGACCGGCTGGTCAAGCGCGGCATAATGGTAAAGCCCTTCGACCTTGTTGTGACCGATACCGGTAATTTCGCCATGGAACTGGTCGATGCCGCGACGGTTGTTTTCGGAGCACCGACCGTGCTGGTTGGCGCGCATCCCAAAGCCATCTATGCCGCCGCCCTTACCAATGCCCTGAGGCCAAAGACCAGGTTCATCGGCGTGATAGGCTCCTTCGGATGGGGTTCGCGCATGCTCGACCAGCTGACGGGCATATTGGCCAACCTCTCTGTTGAGATGCTCTCGCCGGTTGTGATAAAGGGTTACCCCAAGGCCGGCGACCTGTCTGCCCTGGACAATCTAGCCGATGAAATACTTGAGAAACACAAAGAGGCGAATTTGGTTGCGTGAAGGAGGAAGCGATGGACACTTTCAAGGCCAGTGATGTTTACGAGATAGCCGTGCAGATTGAGAGCAATGGTGAGAAGCTCTACAGGCACGCCGTCAATGTGACCGACGATTCCAAGATGAAAGAGCTTTTCACCTACCTGGCGGACGAGGAAGTCAAGCACATGAGGCTCTTCGAGGGCCTCGGCAAGAAGGTCGAGCAATACAACCTGCCCGAGACCTATGACGGCGAGTACTGCTCATATGTCCGCTCATACTCCGAGGGCCTGGTCTTCACTCCAGAGAAGATGGAGAAGGAACTGGCCAGGGTTAAGAGCGCG
>JASFOL010000019.1:0-9432 GCA_050116545.1 bacterium
CTGTGATATCAGTCTGGAGAAATTGGGGAGCTTGCCGTCTTCAAGCATATCGCCCATCACCTGCCAGTCCGCGGCGTCTATGCCGACCAGGATCACCTTCCGGGGAGGGCCCACCTTTTCCGAGCATGAGATGAAGCCCGCCGCAAGGGCAAGAACAACAGCGAGGAGCGCGGCGCGCCTCAGGGTCCAGCCTTTCCATGTCTGATTTGATCCGTTCATGTTTGTTCCGCTCATGGCCGTCCTACTCGGTTTCACCCAGTGACTCTTTCAGCTCTTTCAGATGTTGGCGGAGCTCCGGGGTTCCCCCGGTCAGCTCGATGTATCTCTCCATATGGTAAGCTGCCAGCCCGGGATTGTTCAAGTGTTCCTCATAACACATCGCCAGGTTGATATGCGAGGCGCTGGACTCCGGATCGATCTCTATCTCGTCCTCGAACTCGGTGCAGGCCCGTTTTATGTCCCCCCCGCGGAACGCGATCACTCCGAGAGCGAAGTGCACGCCCTTCATACGCGGGGCGGAACGGGCGGCTCCGGCCAGGAGACTCTGCGCACGGGCGGCGTCTCCTTTGTTGAAGTAGATCGTTCCCGCCTGGTACATGGCGACCGCGGCTCCCGGGTCCGCTGCGACTGCTTCAAGATATGCGGCCAGGGCCCGGTCGGACAAGCCAAGGGCCAGCAGATTATCACCCCTCAGAAGATGGCTGTCGGACAGCCTCTCGGCCGGCGCATCCCGCCGGCCGGTCCACGCCCTTCTCTCGGGGATGATCTTGAGCAGGGCCTCGGCCTGTTGCCTTGAGCGGTCCGGGATGCCCTCTGCGTTTCTGAGCCGGACGAAGCTGGATTCGGCAGTGTCGAATTCGGCCATTTCATAGTAGACGGCCGCCCTGGCCAGGTCGGCCAGATGATAGTCGGGCTTGAGCTCAAGGGCACGGTCCAGGGCCTCGAGCGCCGGCTCGTTCCTGGCCTGCTCCGCATATACCAGCCCCAGGTTGTAGGAGGCCTTCGCATACTCAGGATCAAGCTCCAGGGCGCGCCTCAGGCTGGCTTCGGCCTCCTGGTAACGCTGCATCCTGGACTGGAGTATTCCCAGGTTGACATAGGCGGAAGCCATCGTGGGATCGAGCTCGACCGCCTCCAGATAGCTTTCGTGGGCCAGATCGAAGAGCCCCTTCTTCTCCTGGATGGTTCCCAGCCTGTAATATGACTGCGCGAATCCGCTCCTGGGATCGATGCGGTAGAAGTTGATGTGTACCGTCACATAGAGCGCTGCAAGCACTACCAGCGACAACACGAGATCGCGGTAGCGCCGGCCGGCCAATCCCTCAATCCACCACCAGACGGTGTAGGCGGCGAAGACCATCAGCGCCGGGACCATGGGAAGGCGGTACCTTGCGACCACGAAGAAGGCCACTATTGTCGTCGAGTATGCCAGCATGAAAAGCGCGAGCAGCCACGTTTCCCTGCGCTTCCTGAGGGCGAGGATCATGCCCAGGATTCCAAGCGGGCAGATCATTCCAAATGAAGGCGACGGTATCCTCAAGAGCCAGGAGTATCTTTTCTCGAAGGGCAGGTGTTCTATCTGCGGCACCTCGTAGACCGACCAGAAGTAGAATTCTTTCCGGAGCAGGTTCGAGGCGAAGGCGCCGGGATGTGATTTTATATATCCAAGGGCGCGGTTCCTCCAGTAGGCCGACACCTCCGAGGGTTTGAGGTCCCTCCCCATCGCCGCTTCCGCAATGGCCTTACCCTCGGGGTCCTTGTATACGTCCAGCTCGAGAGGCTTCACATACGCGCCGGTCGAGCGCTCGCTGTTGCCGATATAGAGATTGAGCCCGGCATTGGAGGTGAGCGGCACGAAGTCCTTTCCAACGACCGCGTTCCTTATGGTCACGGGAGTCACAATCAGCGCCGCGCCCAAAACAAACAGCGCGGCCTTGCGCATCCTTCGACTGAGCGGGGCCTTTCCATGGAGCAGAATGAAGCTGACCGCCAGGGGGCCGAAGGCGAGTACGCTGGCATTGCCCGCGGCGGACAGACCGGCCAGCAGGCCGGCGATCAGGTAATCTGCGCCTCCTCCTCTCACCACGCCCCTGTAAAGAAAATAGAGCATGGCCGTGTTGAGAAGCGTCGCGAGCACGGGAAAGAGAATCGAGCTGTCATAGAATATGAATGGAACGTACAGGGCCGCCATGAAACCTGCCAGGAGGCCGGCGACCTTGCCGAAAATCTCCCGGGCAAGCAGGAAGGTCAGCCCCGCGGTCACCGCGCCAAGCACTCCCTGTATGATCTTGACCGTTAGCAGGCCCGGTCCGGCGATCTTGTACACGACCGCCAGAAAGTACGGATAGAGCGGACCCATGAAGAAGACCTCATTGCCTATCCAGTCGCCGGCGGCGATCTGGCGGGCCCACTTGTCATAGAAGAGCGAGTCGAGGTCCAGGTGGCTGAAAAAAGGGCTCTGGCGCGAGGCAAGTGCATAGGCTATGCGCATGCCGGCCGCCAGGCCGAAGATGGCCAGGAGAGATAACCAGTCGGCCGCGGCGAACTTCGACCCGGAAGACTTCGGCCTGGCGGGCCCTGGACCGGCCTGCTTCGACCCGGGCCTCACTCCTCTCCCGGCGTCTCCGGCCGGGTGCCCTCTGGAGTCCGGCGCCCCGGTCCTTTTATTCCTGTCGCTTCTGCGCTTTGCCCGCATAGACCGCACCCAGAAAGAGTCCCACTATTGTCAGCAGCAATCCCACACCTGACAGTAACATACCCAAACGAAGACTCCGGGGTGAGAATTTCATCTCGACCCGATGGGTCCCTCGCTCAAGCTCCAGCGCCCGGATGCCCAGATCGGTCTTCAGAATGGGAGCGGGAACACCGTCCACCAGGGCTTCCCATCCCGGATAATACGTGTCCTGAAACAGGAACAGGCAGTCGCTGTCGGCATCGACTGAGACCACCACCTCTTCAGGATCATAGCGCAGGATATCGGCCCGGCCGCATATGTTCAGGTGCAGGTCATCCAGGTACTTGGTCAGTTTGACTTCCGCGGCCTCTCCAGGGCGGCCGGGGTCCTCCGTGAAGAGGTCCCTTTCGATGCAGACGCCCTTGGGGAGCGCGCCCGGATTATCATAGACGTTCAGGTCGCCCTCATAGATGGGGCGGAAACCGGTGGCATAGCCAGCGTCGGCAAGCGCCCTGTCGCCTATGAAGAGCCGCACCGACAGGAGGTCGCCCAGCCTCCCGGTGGCGGTGCCCATCGGGCCGAGTGCGTCACCCGAACCCCGGGCCCAGGCCACCCGCCTGGCATGGGCCGCGGGATAGACTGCGTTGAGTCCTTCGAAAGTGGGGATCCCGAAAACCTGCGGCAGATTGGCCGGAAACACCGGGGAGAGATAGACCAGGCTGCCCGCCCTCCACGTGCCCCTGGGCTCAAGGGACCTGGATACGAAGTCTATACCCTCGGTCCGCGTGAGAGAATCTGCGGGCTGGGTCACATAGTAGCGCCGCGCGGCAAGCATGAGGTCGGCGGCAAGCACAAGGACGAGAAGTGAGCCGGCGATCAGGGCCACTCCCCTTGTCCGCCAGCGCAGATATACGGTCACCAGCGCGGCCGAAACGCAGGAGAAGAGCACGCCCAGGCCCACCTGGGTCTTCTCATAGAGAAGCCACTGGGCATCGCCATCTCTCACCCAGGCGGACAGTTTGAAGCCCCCCTTGCTGAACCAGGCCTGCCCCGCCATCATACGCGCTTCCCTCAGGAGTCCGGCGAAAAGACCGCCGGCCTTGAAGACGAAGACCACATAGCCCGCGAATGCGGCGAGAGCCAGCAGAATCACAATGGCGCTGTAGCGCCTGCGGCCCGATCCGGCCTCGGCCCTGCCGGCAAGTGAAATGCCCGATCCTGCGAGCCCCGCGATCGCGAAGCAGGCTATGACTGAAACCCGGTCCACCTGTGAATATGCGGCGGGAGGAAAGACAACATATGCGATCTTGAGAAAGGCTGCGCTGGTCGCAAGACCCACGGAGAGCGCCAGGAGCAGCAGGAAGCCCCGGACTTGCCGCGAGACGCGCACAAACACCAGGGCTGAGAGCGCCATCACCAGCGCGCCTGCGCCGCAGTAGACGTGGAAACCGGTATTGTAAGGATGAACAGCGCCCTTCACCAACCCCAACCAGCTGGTGCCATCGACGGGATTGCCGAAAAAGTCGGGCGCGAAGCTTCTGAGAAGGAAGACGGGCTCCCAGAGGTGCTCGCTTTTCATAAGCTCATAGCTGAAGCCCTCTGCGCCCGAGTTGCGAAGCAGCTCGATGAAGGGTATAAGATTGGCCGCGACCACGAGGGCACTTATCAGGCCGGCAACGGCGATCATGCCGAGCTTTCTCAGGGCGCGCCGCCGGTCCCCTACCAGTATCCCCTCCACCTCATCCTGAATCGCATAGACAAGTAGCGCGGCCACGGCGAACATGAAGATCTGTGTCATGCCGGCAAGATAGCCGAGGGCAAGAAAGATTATAAGCAGGGAGCCTCCCAGGAGCGCCGAGCGGGCGGATCTCTCATAGGCATAGAACATCCAGGGTATCCAGCTGGCGCTCGCCACGAAAGTGGGATGTCCGGTCCTCAGGAAGAAGAACGAGGAGAGCCCGAAGGCAAGGCCTCCGACCAGTCCCCCCATCACCGTTCCCCCGGCTGTCCTCAGGAAGAGATACATCCCGGCCATGGCGATCAGGAAGTGGATCACCACATCATAGCCCATCGCCTTAGCGGGGTTCACCGGGACCAGCAGCAGCGAGACCGGATATAGCACGCGGCTCTGCGGATCGGCGAAGAATGGGTAGCCGCAGAAGACGTCCGGGGTCCACAGCGGAACCCTGCCGGAGGCTATGCTCCGCGAGAGCTCGACTCTGCGCGGGTAATATGTGCGGGCGGCGTCGGTGCGGTAAGAAGGCTCAGATAGATCCTCTCGCGATGCCGCCGCCCTCCAGGGCGACCACATGAAGGTGTTGGAGGTTATGAGCACCCTGTCGTCGAAGAGCACGTCCTGAAAGAGGACCGCGATCACCGCCGCGAAGAGGGCAATGACCAGCAGGATTCTTAACTTCGCGTTCACGACTCACGCCTCATGTCTTCCGGTCTCAGCTGTCGGCCGGCATAGAGCAGTCCCCCGATCAGGGCGAACAGCATAAACACCAGGTAAACCACCACCGAGTATGTGAAGGCAAGGGTGTCGTCCACTCCGAACTGCCCCAGAAGAGCCACAAAAGCGGCCTCCCGCACCCCGATGCCGCTTATCGATATGGGAACCATGCGCGCCAGCTCAACGATGGGCACCACCAGCAGGAGCACGGGAAAACCGATGTCGATCGAGAAGGCCCGGGCAACCAGATAGCAGCCGGTGATCCAGAAGAGCCGGGAGACCGACGAAATCAGAAAGCCCTTGACCAGAGCGGGCCGGCAGCACCCGTACATGAGGACGGCCTCATAGGCATGCTCGGTTTTCTCAAGGACCCTGAAGCGGCCCAATGGGCGCAGCAGGGGATCCAGGATCCTTAAGAGCCGCTTCGCCACGGGACGCAGCATCAGGATGAAAGCCGCCAGAAAGAACAGGCCTGCGACCGCCCAGACCGTGACGATCACGCTCCAGTCCACGCGCTCATGGCTGATGAAAGGAATCGCGCAAAGCCCCAGAGGAAGAAGCACGAAAAAACCCATGAGACGCTCCACCAGGACCGATGCGAACACGTCAGCGCGCCGGTTGGTCCCCGCCGACAGGCCGACCACGCGTACGATATCTCCACCGACGGCTGTCGGAAGGAAAACGCTGAAAAAGTTGCCCACCAGGTAGTAATAGAGAAGCCGTCCCCGGGACGGGCGCATTCCCCTGGCTGCCAGCAGAACGCGCCATCTCAGAGAGTTTGTGAATATCACGCCGAAGTCGGCCAGCGCCGCGAGCAAGAGCGGGAGGACGGCCAGGCCGCCGAGATACCGGCCGGCCTCTTCAAGATCGAGCCGGTGGATCAGGAAGGCGATCAGCCCGACGCTCACCAAGAGCCTTAACACCTTGAATGTGCCTGACCTGGTCATGGTCTCCTGCGCAATACCTGCACCGACCCGATACGGTCTTGCAGGGCATAGTTCTCAAATATCCAGGCCCGGACCCGGGCCGCATAGTCCCCGAAGCTGCTTCCCGTCTGGCCCAGCCCGCCGCCCCCGGGGGGCTCGGTGAAGAATATGTACTCCGTGTCATGAGTTTTTATGTCTTCGATGTACCTGGTTTCCTCTCCGGGATCCAGCGCCCTTCTGTAATGGGCGTACCGGGTCGGATTCCGGCGATCGTAGAAGAAATAGAGCATCTGGAGCTGGGGCACCGCAAGCACATAATCCCCGGGCGATGTATGGCTGTCAAGGTAGCGGCCAAGTGCGGTGAAGAACCTGGCCTCGCCCGGAGTTACGCGGACCGGCACCCGCTCAAGCGCCAGCCTTGTGTCATTGCCGTGGCGCACGGCGATCGATCCGAGATACTCGGTATCCACTATCGATACGCCTTCCCGGTAGAAACGCTTCATGATCTCCGCATCGCTGACGCCCCTCACGATGCCGGCCGATGCCCAGACCAGCAGAGCGGGCACCGTGAGCAGGAGCAAAAGGCCGGCCGCGGTCCCAATCGGTCCACGTTCCGTGCGGCGCCCACCGAGTCCCGCGAGCTCGAAAACAATCAGCAGCGAAAGGAGCAGAAACACATATTGCATGCTCTGAAGCAGATGGCCGAGATCTGAACGCCAGACAGTCTGGTTGAAGGCCATGACGGCAACCGCGAGAACCACGGTAAACCCCGTCATGGCCGCCGTCCAGCGTCCTCTTACGGCCTGCACTATCACCACGAGGAGCCCCAGCAGATAGGCCGCAAAGGGCAGATAGAAAAGGAGCCGCACCGGAAAGACATTGGCCAGGTAGGCGCGGTCCACTTGTCCGGCCGCCGTGATCGCCGGGAAGTCGATCCGGTTGGTCATATTGTCTATCATCCCATCCCGGGTTATCTTCTCGAGCATCGGAGCCAGGGCGTCCTGAAATTGGAAAAAGAGCAGCACCGGAATGCCGATCGCCGCAATCCCGAGGGCCAGGAAACCCACCCGGGCCGCGAGATCCTTCCATGCCCCCGGAGCTCTCCGCTCCCCCGAGGTTGTCCGTTCCCCCTGGTCACCCCGCGCGGTGCCACCCACTGTCGCGCCACCCTCTGCCGCGCCACCCGCCGCAGGCCGTCTCGCCACACTGGCCAGAGTGTCTATCACCATTCCGATCAGGCCGCCTATGAGGGCAAAGCCCGCGGAGTCCTGCCTGAACACCGCGCAGACTCCGATCACGATTCCGGTGAGAGCCAGGCGCCTCGGCGGGCTCCTCAATGAACGGATCATGACATAGAGCGCAAGGAAGCCGCAGCTGGAGAAGAAGACCTTGTGCCAGGGGCCGGGCGCCAGCATGATGAGCACCGGCGCCATGAGCGCCAGCCAGCTTCCCGATACGGCGGCCACGATGGAAAACGCCAGACTGCACTTCAGGGCCTGGAGAAAGACGAATATGTATCTCTCCACCATGATGTTCTTTCCAAAGAGGCTGAAAGCCGCCGCGATGGCGTAGAAGCGGCCCGGGGCGTAGGTGTGATGGAAATCCCTGTAGATCAGCTGGCCGTCCATCAGGCGTTCCACCCCGTCCAGCAGATAGCCCTCGTCATAGGCCAGCCCGTAGTTTGCATAGGAGGCGAAGTAGACGAAGGCGGCCGCGAAAACCAGGATGCCCCCGATCAAGCAGGCGCGCCGTGACATCATGCCGCCGGACCCCCGGGGTCAAGCGAGAGCCGGCGTTCCGAAGCGACCAGCACAGCCAGGAGTCCGAGACCGGCCAGCGAAAGCAGCAGGCCTATGCGGAAGTAAAGCGGAGTGTATCTCACCGCGACCGTGTGCTTGCCCGGCCCCAGCCTTATGGCCCGGAAAGCATAGTCGGCTCTCATCACCTGACGCTCCTCGCCGTCGACAAAAGCCCTCCAGCCGGGATAGTAGACCTCTGAAAACACCAGGTAGCACTCCTCATCGGTCTCGACACGGTATTCCATTTCATTGGGCCCATAGTAAATCGTCTCCACCGACCCCTCCACCGGCGCGGCTCGAGACACCCTGGACTTTCCGGAGGCACCTTCAGGCGTCCTGCCGTCTGGCGCTCCGCCCAGCCCGCCGAGCAGCAGGGCTTCGTTCGCGGGATCGAACTCGGCTGTCTTCATGTACTCGAGCATGGCCTCGTACGACTCGAAGAAGTGGGTCCCGGCGACCAGGAACGCCCTCGGCAGGAGATCCTCATTTACCAGGGCCTCAGGGCGCCGCCACTTCCCCTGTCGCTCCCCCAGGGTTAAAACGTATTTGACATTCAGAAGGTCCAGGATTTTCGAATCCAGAACGCTTTGATCGGCAAAAGGGCCGATCCTGCGCCTCAAGGCGGCATTGCCGACACGGGTCACCGTGGAATCCAGTGCGCCCAGGACATCGACATAGTGATTGATATTGAGCGCGTCATAGCCGTGGGCATCGTCAAGCGAAAGAATGGTCGCGGTGTTAGAGGGTATGATGTCCGCCAGGTACTTCGCGAATCGCCACCGGCCCTCATCGGCCTTCAAGGAGTCCACCAGGGCGCTCCTGGGCATTATCCCGCCCGCCGGTTGCGTCACCTTGAAACCCATCCCATTGGGAATCAGGTCCAGCAATATCAATCCGAATGCCCCCGCCAGGAGAAGACTCCTGCCGGACCGCGGCCTCCGCCCGAGGAGAACAACCAGTGAGCTCAGGGTCCCCAGCGCGATGAACCACAAGACCTTTCGCGTGGCGAAATGGACGAATGCCTCCTTCGACACCTCGGCTCCCACCATGCCGTAAATCAGGTTGAAGCCTGCCGCGAAGAGCCAGCCTGCCAGGGCGGCCACGAAGGCCAGGAAACCCAGGCCGATGAAGAGATTTCTCCTGGAGCCCGAAGCTTGCGAGAGCCCGTCGAATCCGTATCCGGCCAGCACAGCCATCGCGACCATGTAGACCACGATCACCCGGTCTATGCGCGAGAAGTTGAAGCCGGGCAGGAGGCGATAAAACACCTCGAGAAGAGGCGATCCAAAAACCACCAGCAGCGCGAGGACGGATAGCACCACAAAAGGAATTAGTCTCTTTCGCGGCCTGGCGAGCGCGGCAATTGCGAGCAGGAACGGCAGAACGCCCACATATCCGGTGGTGCTCACATAGTTCTGCCTGAACGCGGGCTCCACCGCGACCCTCTTCAACTCGGTGCTCAGCACCCCTATGTCCAGGGGGTGGCCAAGTATGTCCGGGACGAAGTACTTGAGGGCGACCAGAGGGTGATGGGCGCTGCTCAGGATCATCTCATAAGGCAGCTCCTTCCGGAATGAGAAC
>JASFOL010000020.1:0-9089 GCA_050116545.1 bacterium
AATGGAATCGATCCCGAACATCAGGTCGAACAGGGCCATTGCGCTTCGAACGAAAATGTCGCTGCGGGTGGGGGCGAAAACCTCTATGCCGATGTCGGCGGTATGCTCGATGGTTCGATAGAATGGCTTCAAGGGTCCGCAGTTCCTCTGAAACCAGGCGGCGGATTTTGAACGGTCAGGACTTCACGGTCAGGATTTCTTGGAGCGGGACTTCTTCTTGGATTTCGATTCCCGTTCTATCTCCAAATCACTGGCCGTGTACTCGACCTTCCCCGCCACCAGTTCCGCAAGGGCAACGTCCACCGGCCTGTACATCTCGGTCTTCACTAGGGGCCGAAGGCCGAGGTTCAGCTGCCGCGCCCGGCGGGCGGCTGCCACAACCACCTCATACGAGTTGGAGAAGTGAGTCGGCAGCTCATTGAGAGGAACCTGTTCCTCGATGTCAACCTCGGGGTCCAGTTCGACCTCCCTGAGCCGGTCTCCTGTCTCCTTAGCGTCCTTCTTCTTGGATTTCTTCTTTGCCATGCCTTACCCTGTCTTCCCCTGGTTTGCGGATGAACTGAGAGCCAGTCCCATCACTTTGTAGACCAGCTTCGCAGCAGTGAAATCCGGAGCGGGATTCCCCGGCTGAGGACAAAGCTCAACCACGTCGAACCCCAATACTCTACGCCCATCGATGATCCTCTTCAAGAGGTCCATCGTGCTATACCAGTCAAGCCCGCCCGGCTCCGGTGTTCCCGTGGCGGGCATTATCGACGGATCAAGAACATCCAGGTCTATGCTAAGGTAAATATGTTCGGGTATGAAGTCCAGACTAATCTCCCGCCTCGCCGGGCCGACCATCTCCCCGGCATGGACAATCCTTATGCCCTCACTGGAAGCATAGTCGGCCTCGCCCCTGGACAGGCTCCTTACGCCGAGGGCGCACCCGTCCACTAAATCCAGGGCTCGTCTCAAAAAACAGGCGTGACTGAGCTTGCTTCCCTGATATGAATCCCGCAGGTCGGCGTGGGCGTCAAGGCTCACCACCATGAACTTCTCACGCCTGGCCAGCGCCTTGACCGCCCCCAGGCTGACCGTGTGCTCACCGCCTAGGATCACCGGGATCTTTTCCCTCGAGAGCACGCCTTCCACCACAGTTGCGATGTTCTCCTGCGTGCGGGCGGGGTCTATGTCGACCGGCACATCTCTCAGGGTCGCAACTCCCGCCCTCGCGGGTTCGCCCTCAAACTCGTGATCATAGAGTTCCAGGTTCGTGGAGGCGTCGATGATCGCCTGGGGCCCAAAGCGCGCTCCGGCCATATAGGTCGCCGTCAAATCATAGGGCACGGGCACCACGTGGAAGCGGCTGAGCTCCGGATCGCAGTACGCCTCGGGAAGTCCAAGGAAGTTCCTTTTGCCTGAGTACTCGATTTCATTCATAGAGCGATGCCGTCCCCAAGGATTGAAGCGGGCCGGGGCGAAAGCACCCCGGCCCGGACCAAATCAGCTTTCTCAGGCCGAAGCCGCTTATCACGCTTCATAAGCCTGGAACGCGCCGGCCAAAGGTCTGCGGCACGTGCTAGTACATACCTTCCATTCCTCCGCCGGGAGGCATAGGAGGTGCCTTCTCCTTTTCGGGAATCTCAGTCACCAGAGCTTCGGTGGTGAGCATCAGAGCAGCGACCGACGACGCGTTCTGAAGCGCCGAGCGGGTCACCTTGAAAGGATCGATGATCCCGGCCTCGATCATATTGACATACTTGAGCGTGGCCGCGTCGAAGCCCTCATTCACATTCTTCTTGGCCTTGATCTGCTCCACCACGATCGAGCCCTCAAGGCCTGCGTTCTCAACGATAGTCCTGGCCGGCTCCTCGAGCGCGCGCCTGACGATGTTGACTCCGACCGCCTCATCCCCGGTGAGACCCTTGAGCGTGTCGAGACTGGCGAGGCCTCTTAAGAGAGCGACTCCTCCGCCCGGGACGATGCCCTCTTCGACGGCTGCCTTGGTCGCGTGCAGAGCGTCCTCGACCATCGCCTTGCGGGCCTTCATCTCGACCTCTGTCGCGGCACCCACCCTGACCACAGCCACTCCGCCGGCCAGCTTGGCCAGGCGTTCCTGGAGTTTCTCGCGATCATAGTCGGATGAGGTGTCCTCGATCGCCGTTCTGATCTGGGCGATCCTGCCCTGGATGTCCTTCTTGGTGCCCTTGCCGCCCACTATCGTGGTGTTTTCCTTGTCGATGGTCACGCGCTTGGCGCTTCCCAGGTCGGCCAGATCCACGTTCTCGAGCTTGATCCCGACCTCTTCGGCGATCAGGCGTCCGCCGGTCAAGACCGCGATGTCCTCGAGCATTGCCTTGCGCCGGTCACCGTAGCCTGGAGCCTTGACGGCCGCGCACTTCAAGACGCCGCGGAGCTTATTGACCACCAGCGTGGCCAGGGCCTCGCCCTCCACGTCCTCGGCGAGGATCAGCAGGGACTTACCCGAACGCGAGATCTTCTCCAGCAGGGGCAGAAGGTCCTTCATGATGCTGATTTTCTTTTCATGGATCAGGATATAGGGATCATCGAGCTCCACGGTCATGTTCTCGGCCTCGGTAACGAAATACGGGGAGAGATAACCGCGATCGAACTGCATCCCCTCGACCACGTCCAGCGTGGTCTCCATGCCCTTGGCCTCGTCGACCGTTATCACGCCTTCCCTGCCGACCTTGTCCATGGCATCGGCGAGTAGCTTGCCTATGGTCTCGTCGCCGTGAGCCGAGATCGCGCCCACCTGCGCGATTTCCTTGACGATCTTCTCGACGGCCATTTCTATCCCACGCTTAAGCTCCATGGGATTGGCGCCGGCGACCACATTCTTGAGACCCTCCTTCAGGATGACCTGCGCGAGAATCGTGGCCGTCGTCGTACCGTCACCAGCGATATCGCTGGTCTTGGTAGCGACTTCCTTGACCATCTGGGCTCCCATGTTCTCATAGGGATCCTCGAGGTCTATCTCCTTGGCAATGGTCACACCGTCATTGGTAACCGTCGGGGCCCCCCACTTCTTTTCCAGGACCACGGTCCTTCCTCTCGGTCCGAGGGTTACCTTGACCGCATCCGCGAGCCTGTTGACCCCTCTCTCGAGAGCACGCCTGGCATCCTCATCAAAACGAAGTTGCTTGGCTGCCATCTAAATCACCTCCATACATCCACAGAAGAACTACCTGTGATAGACCTAACCTATTACAGCGAGGATATCGTCCTCACGCATGATTAAATACTCTTGATCACCGAAAGTGACCTCTGTACCTGAATATTTGCCGAACAGAACCTTGTCGCCCTTCTTAAGCTCAAGAGGCATCCGCTTCCCGGTATCGTTCATCCTGCCCGGCCCAACCGCCACGATCTTGCCCTGCACGGGCTTCTCCTTAGCCGTATCCGGAACAATGATGCCGCCCCTGGTCTGCTGCTCTTCCTCAGTCCTCTTGACGAGCACACGGTCTGCAAGCGGCTGAATTCCCGTCTTCTTCGCTGGCATAACCTAAAACCTCCTTATGAACTCCTGGTATCCCAGACTCAACACCGCAAGTATTCCGTAGCTTGCGCCATCCCCCCTTTCATACCTGGCAAGTTGCGATGCAAACAAACCCAGTGAAAGAATAGACTCCATATCGGTGAGTGAACGCCTGAGGGCTCTACTCCCCTACTCCCGCATATACCTCAACGGTCTGGATTCTATCCGATTAATATGCATTTTGCAAGGCGGAAAATCAAGACCAAAACGGGCTGTTTTCTGAGGCAATTTGGCTCAAAGCCACGCAGAAGCGCCTCAGGATGGACGCAAATTGCAGCAAGACCTCGCATTCTGCAATGTTCTGGAGCCCCGGAAACGGGATTTCGGAGCTCCGATCGGACCTTGTAAAATATAACTGCCTGATATTACAGCAGTTACCGCCGTGACGCCGGGGCGGCAAGGGATGGCACAGACAATGCAGTATGAGCATGTGGACCTGAGACAGGGTCCGCGGGCCTGAGACAGGGCCCGTCTTTCGTGGGATTCCCTGATGGCGGGGGACCGAGAGGCTCTGGCTGGATCATTGATAAGCCGGGCGAATCGGCGAGGGCTAGGTAGACCGCAGACCAGAACCTGCCGCGGGGAATCCCCTTTTGTATTTGGTCAAAGGATGGACTCATTCTCCGGCGACGTGTTAAGGTCTGACATCGGACCCGGCACTTGAAGCGAATGATGCTGCCGGCGGAGTAAGGATCATGGCAATACGAGTCCTACACCTGACCAGCGTGTTCAACCGGGGCGGAATAGAGACATATCTGCGCGACGTGTTGACACGCATGCCCGAAGAGGACGTGGTCTTCTATTTCACTCACACTGAGGGCGTGAAGGGTGAGATGGATGATGAGTACCTGGAGAGGGGCGCAAGGTTCATCGAAGTCCCGGAGTGGCGGAACATCCCCGGGTACCTCCTTGCCTTCAAGCGCGCAGTCCGGGAGAACAATATCGACATAGTGCACGCTCATCACCCCGAGCTGCAGGGGTATTTTCTCTCCATCGCACGGCTCCTCGGGGTAAAAGCCCGATTCGTCCATGTTCACAACACCTACTGGGACACAACTGAAAAGGGCCTGCGAGGGGCTTTCTACAAGAGGCTCGGGCGACGGATCACACTGAATGGAGCAACCTCCGGCATCGCCTGTTCCGCGGTGGCGGCTGCGTATGCCTTCGGGGAGAACTGGCAGCGCGATACCCGTTTGAAGGTCATTCACTACGGCATCCCTCTCGAGCGCTTCGCGGAGAAGCATGACCGTGCTCAGGTGCGGCGTGACCTGGGGATTCCCGCCGACGCGCTGGTTGTGGGACATGTCGGGAGCTTCACCCCTCAGAAGAACCACAGGAAGCTTCTTGAAATCGCGGAAGCTCTCTTCGCCAGGAACAAGAGAGCTTATCTGCTATTGGTCGGCGACGGCGCGCTCAGACCCCAGGTGGAGCGGCTTGCCCGGGAAAAGGCCATCGCCGACCGCCTTGTCTTCGCGGGTGTGCGGGATGATGTTCCGAGGATACTGGCCGCATTTGACGTGTTTCTGCTTCCGTCTCTCTTCGAAGGGCTCCCAGTTGTGTTGATCGAGGCCCAGGCGGCCGGGGTGCCTTGCGTTGTATCGCAAGTCATCACGGAGGAGTCCAGGATTGTGGAGGACGGCTATGTGGCTCTCGGACTGGATGACAGTGCTTCGAAGTGGGCGGAAGCCTGTGAGAGCCTTGCGGCGGGAAAGGATTGGAGGAGCTCCCGGGGCTTCGAAATCGTCAGCAAGTCAGACTTCAATATCGAGGTTTCGGCCGGCAGGCTCATCAGAGAATATGAAGACGCATTGTGATTCGCGGGGCGGGCCGGGACTCAGCTTGATATCAGGCGCAGGTAGGCATCCAGCATCTCATTGCCCCAGAGCAGAGCCACTATGGCTGCCGGAGAGAGGAACAGGCCGAAGCGAAGGCTGGCCAGCATGCCCTTTTCCGAACGCCTGGCAACGAAAACGCCGACGATTGCTCCCGCGACTGATGCCACGAAGATGGTAATGAGCGCGAGCTTATAGCCCATGAAGGCCCCGACCATCGCCATCAGCATCACATCACCGCCACCCATGCCGTCCTGATGGCGAACGACCTTATAGGCCATCGAGACCAGGAAGAGGCTCCCGCCGCCCACCAGCATGCCGATCACCGAATGCAGGAGCGAGTGGCCTGTCGACCCCATCTTGAGAATGGTGACCGAGAACACCAGGCCCAGAATCAAGCCCGGCACCGTGAGCTTGTCCGGGATGAGCCCCAGGTCATGGTCGATACCCGCGCATGCGACCAGGATCGAGGCCAGGATCCAGTAGGCTATGGCCTGGGCCGGCTCGAAGGCCCACCAGATGGCAAGGAAGCCTGCACCGGTTGCCACTTCCATCACGAAATAGGTGAAGGGAATTCTCCACCCGCAGCAGCGGCACTTCCCCCTGAGTAAGATGTAGCTTAAGAGCGGGACATTGTCGTACCAGGCGATCGTCTTGCCGCATGCGGGGCAGTGCGATCTTCCCGCGACAATGCCCTTCTTCCGTGGCAGCCGGTAGCGCACCACATTGAGGAAGCTACCGACCACGCATCCGAAGATGAATACGTAGAGACTCTGAAGTGTGAGTTCCATTCGCCTTAAAGAAGCTCCTCGGAAAAACCCGATATCTAGAAAAGCCCCGTCTTCAGAGGAGCTCCTTCCTAGAAAAGCTCCCCCTGAGGAGGTTCTTCCTCCACAAAGATTTTCGGCTGATCCAGGAACTCCTTTAGCGCTTTGAAATCGGCCCGCACCTCGTCATAGAGGTCTCCACGGTGAAGCGCCGCCGCGGGATGATACATGGGAAAGACGAAGGAACGGCCCACCTGTACCGGCTTCTGCCTGAGTTTGGTGATCCCCTCCCGCCTGCCGCTCAGGGTCTTGGTCGCGAAATTGCCGAGGGTGCAGATGGTGACCGGCTCTATTATCTCCAGCTGCTCCATCAGGAAGGGCTTGCAGGTCTCTATCTCTGAGGCCGTGGGATCGCGGTTCTCGGGAGGCCTGCACTTGATGACATTGGCAATGAAGACATCGTCGCGGCTGATCCCCAGGATGTCTCTCAAGAGCTCGTCCAGGAACTTGCCCGCCGAACCTATGAAGGGCTCGCCCTCGAGGTCCTCATTTCGGCCCGGGGCCTCTCCCACGAAGACTATGTCGGCGTCCGCGGATCCGGCGCCGAAGACCACATTGGTCCGGCCCTCTGAGAGATCGCATCTCTGGCAGTTCACCAGAGAGTCATGCAGCTCATTCAGCCTGGCTTCCTTTTCGGTCATGCCGTCACCCCCGGCTCCAGCACCCGGCCTGTTTCACCGCTTCGTTTCACCGGCCCGTTCACCGGCCCGTTCACCGGCCTATTCGCCCACAACTTTTACCATCACCGACCGCCGCCTGGGACCGTCGCGCTCGGCAAAGAGCACCGACTGCCAGGTGCCCAGTTCCATTGATCCCCGCGTGACCGGAAGCGTCAGTGAAGGCGAAAGCAGTACCGACTGGATATGGCTTGCCGCATTGTTGTCCACGCGGTCATGCCTGTATGATCCCCTGTCCGGGACCAGGGCGCACAGCACTTTCTCCACATCGTCAACAAGGCCGCCCTCGCGTTCATTGAGGTAAAGCCCCGTGGTGGTGTGCATGGTGAAGACAAGCGCCAGCCCCTCGCCTATGCCGGATCCGGCCACAACTTCGTCAACCCTGGAAGTTATGTCGATGATCTCTTTGTTCTTATGCGTCACGACCTCGATGGTCCTGGTGTAAACCATGAGTCACCTCGGAGAGCCCGCCAATGCCGGGCGGCCCCAAATGAAAAACAGCAGAGCACGGCAGGGCGCCGCACTCTGCTGTTAATCTGAATCTAACTTCTACAGCATTGACTTGAAGTCTTTGCCCGGACGGAACTTCACTGACTTGCTCGGCTTGATCTTGATAGGCTCACCCGTCTGCGGGTTGCGGCCCATCCGTCCCTTGCGCGAGACGACGGTGAAGCTGCCAAAACCAACAAGCTGAACGCCGCCCTTCTTGACATTCTTCTTGATTCCCTCGAGAGTGGCGTTGACAGCCATCTCGGCACCGCGCTTCGTTGACTTGGTGCGCTTGGCAACGTACTCGATAAGTTCTGCCTTGTTCATCTAATCACCTCGCTTTCCCAGTAAATTCGGGGCTTCCGCGCTATTGCGTCCCCGGCTTGTCCTCTCCAATCCAGTAAAATCGGGGCTAAGGTAGCACTACGCAAAAACCTTGTCAACAAAAATCTGCGGAGACCCGCTATTTTATTGAGGCTCAGAACCCCAGGCTCATGGAGGTCCATATGGACTGGCTTTTGGTTTCGCCGAGATTCCGGATTCCATGCTTCCTGGTGGCATTGAAGTGGATCGAGTCACCCTGCTTGAGGTTGAAGACCTCATCGCCAACTTTGACCTCGAGGTTGCCGCTCAGGACACAGCCGCACTCATCGCCCTCGTGAACATGGTCTTTCACATAACCGTCTGAGCCGTTGGCCGGCTCCGCCTCCAACAGGTAAAAATGGAGTTTTCCGCCCGGAATCCCGTTGGTCAGCGGCTTCATCGTGACCCGGGGCTCCTCAGAGAGGATCACCGGTTTGTGGTCGCCTGAGATGATTGAAATCTCCGGAAGCTCGATCTCCTCAAGGAAATAGCTCATGCTCCTGTCCAGAGCCCTGGAAATCTTGTCCAGCGCATTGACTGTGGGCCAGGTGATGCCCCGCTCGATCTGGGAGATGTGAGTGGCCGAAACGCCGGATTTCTCTTCGACCTGTTTGAGCGTACTCGACTGCCTGATACGCTCCGCTCTCAACCGCTTGCCTAGTACTGCCTTACTTGGCATGGCGACCTCCTTGCTTGCCAGCCGTGCCCCTGAGTGCGGAGGCCTTATAGGGGCCGGAGAGAGTAATGCAGGACTTCCCCGCAGAAGCCCTACAGCCCCGCTACTCTATCCTTCAGCTCCCTTGATACTTTGAAGACAGGAACCTTGCGTTCGGGAAGCGGTACTATCTCTCCCGTCCGTGGGTTTCGGGCAGCACGTGGTTTTCTTACCGCCACCTTGAACGTGCCGAATCCCCTGATTTCAATGTGATTACCCTCTTTGAGGGCCCCTTTAACCGCAGCAATGAAATGAGCGACGACTTCCGCCGTCTCCTTCCTGGTCAACCCTGTCTTGGAAGCAATTTCCTCGACTATGTCGGCTTTGGTCACAGGTCCTCCCGCTTCCGTATATCGCCTCGGTTGACGAATTTAGGACACTTTCAAATAAGGTGTCAAGGAAAAACGTAGGGTGGGCACTTTATCAAAAAGTAGGTGACAGGCACCTAATTACCGTTCACAAATAGGTGACAGGCACCTATTTCCGTTTCAGAAATAGGTGCCTGTCACCTATTTTCCTTGTTTTCTATATGAGCATGTTGCGCTTGCGGATGAACCACTCCAGGCCCAGCAGAAGCGCTATTACAATGAACAATGGAAGCGTGAGCTTTAACCTCAAATCCTTGAAGGAGTTGGTGACGACCAT
>JASFOL010000021.1:0-9045 GCA_050116545.1 bacterium
CCACCACGGCGAAGCCCCCGACATTGGCCAGGAGGTCAAGCAACGGCCTGGCCTTGAACCTAAGGGGCGGCATTGAATATGCCAGGCCCAGCACGAGCCCGATCCAGATCAGATACCTGACCCATGCCCCGGCAAGTGCACTTATGATGAGAAGCAAGGCACAGATAGCCGCCAGCAGCCCTGCGGCGGCCCTCCTTGAGACTATTCCGGACGGAAGAAGATAGGTCTTCTTATTGATGGCATCGCTCTCCACGTCGAATAGCTGGTTGACGATGAAGGCCACCGCGATGCCCATGACATATATGAGAAAGTTCGGGAGCGCTTCCGGCATCAGGGCCACACCGAAATCTCTGCCCGAGGCCAGCCGGGCCGATATGGCCCCTATGAAGAAGAAGGTGCTCGAGGCCATCAGAAGCGGCGGCCTGATGAGGAAGAGCAGGTCGACGAGCCTGGATGCCACTCTCGATAGCCTCACGACACCCGGTGGCTTACCAGGCGTGCTGCCCGGCTTTGGGGTGCGTGTCGTTCTTGAGCCGCGTTCCGCCTTTGGATCCGCCATCTTCCGATCCGCTCTCTGCCGGAGAGATATCCTCTGACCGGCTGTTCCCTGACCCGCTATCTCTTCACAAGCGTGGTGCCAAGAGAGAGTTTTGCGATCACCGTGTTCTTGATGCACTCCAGCCTGTAACCCGGCCGCAGCCCGAGCTTGCGTTCAAGCGATGAGCGGCCGTCTATGGAGTACACGCCGAGTCGACCCATCGCCATCCTGTCGGACCCGTCACTGGGAGAGCTGGTGAAACCGCGCTCATATCCCGCCGTAGCCGCCTCATCGATCACCCTCTGCGAGTATCTGCCGAAGGGGTAAGAAACCGAGGTCACCGGCCTGCCGATGTGATCTTCAATCAGTCGCTTCGAGTCTACGAGCTCCCGCCTCAGGGAATCCGCGTCGAGCCGGGTGAGGTCGCGATGCGAAAGCGTGTGAGAGCCGATCTCAAAGCCGGCCTCTGCAAGCTCACTGATCTGGGCCCAGGAGAGATGCTTGAAACGCCGCGGCGAGAGCCTAACGTCCCACGTGTTAGTCCCCCCCACCGAACCAGCCACCACAAAGACCGTCCCTGTCCACGCCCTGGCCGTCATCTCCGCGAAGGCCTCGGTGAAGACCGACTCATAGCCGTCATCGAAAGTGATGGCCAGGCTGCTGTCCGGACCCCGGCACGGGTCAAAGTTGGGGGTCCGCCGGGCAGCTTCAGTTGCCGGCGCGGGCTCCCGTCCGGTCCTTGAAACTTTCCCGGTGACGCCACCCGCCAGGACCGGCCTGAGTCCCAGTTCGCTATAGAGATCCAGGTGGCCCGCAAAGCGCCGCCGGCTGACCGTGGTGATGCCGAGCTCGAGCTGGCTTCCGATCTTATGGTAGGTGAGTATCATCCGGTGCCGGTCCTACATTCCCGTGTGGCCGAAGCCGCCCTCTCCCCTGGTGGTATTGCCCAGCTCTTCGGCTTCCTCGAGTTCGGCTTCGCAGACCGCGGCGAAGACCAGCTGGGCAATCCGGTCGCCGCGTCTGACGGTGAAAGTCTCCCGCCCGTGGTTTATGAGGATCACGCCGACCTCTCCCCTGTAATCCGAGTCGATGGTCCCCGGCGTATTGAGCACCGTTATGCCGTGCTTAAGGGCAAGGCCCGAACGCGGCCTGACCTGGGCCTCGTGACCCTCTGGAACCTCCACTGAAAGGCCTGTGGGGACCAGCTCTGTCGCTCCGGGCGCTATGTCGAGACTGACTTCCACCGCGGCCAGGAGGTCCAGGCCCGAAGACCCCGGGCTTCCGGCAGTCGGCAGGGGAAGACCCTTCCCATGCGGATGCCTTCTGATCCTTACCTTGAGTTTCTTCGCGCTCATCCTGTCACCGGAGGAAAGGCCTATCTCGAGCCCGGAAGCCTGAGCCGGTACTCCGGGACATGGCCGCTGCGATACAAGTACCTTACGGGCTCAGTGTCCTGCATATCGGCAAAGTCCGGGCAGCCTATCACGGGTATGAAGTAGGAGTCGGAGGGAGAGCAATTGGCCTTGCACCTCGTGCAGAGGCGCTGGCAGGAGCAGCACTTGCACCGCTCACACGGGTGCACATGGGGGTTCAGCCCCACCAGCTCCAGCATCTGGTCATCAACCAGCCTTTTTCCCCGTGTCGTAAGATCCATAACAGCCCCAAGATACCTGACTTCCACCCCCCTGTCAAACGATTTAGGCCTCACACCAAACTTAAGAACGGAAATTCAAGAATGGGGTCAGGTACCGATTCTTGAATTCAAATTTGGGGTCAGGTACCGATTCTTGAATTTCAACCCCGCAAATTTGAGGTCAGGTACCGGTTCTTGAATTCCAACCCCGGGAATCGGGTCAGGAACAGTGAATTCATGATTCCTGACCCGACCCCTTTGGGTGAATTGACAGAAGGGCCGCTTGTGTTAGAATTACGAGGTTGACCATCAATCACATAACAGGGGGACAAAGATGAAGGACTGCAACGAGAGGATGAAGGGGATCGCTCCCTACCCGTTTGCCGAGATAAACAGGGCGAGGAACAAGGCCGCCGCAGATGGGCTCGATGTCATAGACATGGGTGTCGGTAATCCCGACTTGAGACCGAATAAGTCGATTACCGAATTTTACAAGCAGGCCCTGGACGATCAGGCCAATCAGAACCACAGGTATCCACCCTTCGACGGCATCCCGGAGTTCCGCGAGGCCATCGCCGCCTGGTACAAGACCAGGTTCCATGTCGACGTTGATCCGGTGCAGGAGGTGCTTCCCCTGATCGGATCAAAGGAGGGGATCGCCAAGTTCTTCCTTTCCTATATGGATCCCGGAGAGATCGCCCTGGTGACCTCCCCCTGCTATCCCGCATACATGGGCGCGGTGGGAATCTCCGATGGTACTCTCTATGAAGTTCCGCTCAAGGAAGAGAACGCCTATCTTCCCGACCTGGCATCCATACCCGAAGACATTCGCCGGAAGGCCTCGGTGATCCTGGTAAACTACCCCAATAATCCCACGGGCGCCGCCGAGACGGGCTCGATGTATGAAGAGGTGCTGGAGTTTGCCAGGAAGTACGATCTCCTGATCATATCAGATATCGCCTATGTGGAACTCAGTCTTGATCCTGACTATCGCTCCATGAGCTTCTTAGAGCTTCCGGGGGCCAAGGAGCGGACCATCGAGTTCTACTCCTTCTCCAAGACCTACTCGATGCCGGGCTGGAGGCTGGGCTTCGTGGCCGGCAGAGCGCCCAATGTGCAGACCCTGCTCCACATCAAGACCAATATGGACTTCGGGGTCTTCATGGCCATGCAGCGCACCGGAGCCTTTGTCCTTGGCGAGGGCGACAAGCTGATTGCACCCACCCGCGAGATATACATGAGCCGGCAGAACGCCGTGGTGGAAGGCCTGAACCGGATAGGAATCAAGGCTCCCAGGTCAGCCGGCACCATCTATGTCTGGTCGCCCATCCCTGATAAGTACACCTCGTCGATGGACTTTGCCAAGGACGTGCTCACAAAGACCGGCGTGGTCTTCGCGCCCGGAAGGGGCTTCGGCACCTATGGCGAGGGCTATATGAGGATATCGCTTATCCAGACGGAGGAGCGCATCCGCGAAGCCATCGACAGAATAGAAAAGGCGGGTCTGGTCTAGTCCGGTTTCCACAGGGCTTTGATTGCACTCAGACTTGACGGCCTGGTGGCAAAGGCCGCTGGCGGTGCACCGGCCTTGGGCTGCTTCAGATATTCCTGCATGCGAAGAACGACCCAGAGATCCTCAGCATGGGTGTCACGCACCAGGGTGATGTCGAGCCAGCTATTATCGACTCTGTATGTAGTATCCACATATGTGGAGTCCGCGCGAACGTCCTTGACCGTCACCCCAATGAATGGGTCCAGTCTGCAGCAGATTCCGGTGAAGGTGGTATCGGTTCTGACGTCTTCGCAGGCGAACCAGTCAACAGCCAGTTCATAGCTGAACCAGATATCTGTCACAGTCTCATCTTCAAAGAGAGCTTTTGTTGCGGCGATATCGGACGCCTTTCCCCACCATGGTTCTTCCGCCGGGAGACTCAGGCTCTCAGCAACCTCCGGAACAAGCACGAAAATGAAGTCTTCGTGGAGAAGGCCCGCGTAGGCATCGAATTCCCGTTCATTATGCGCACAGGCGAGGGTGCAGAGCAGATCATCAGGAGTTGACCTACCTGCGCACCTATTCTCGGGTCCGGTTGACTTGCCGGAGGAACAGGCTGAGACAATAACAGCCGCGGCCAAAACCGAGATCGCCATGGCTTTTTGCATCATCGGTTCACGCCTGCTGGAAGAACCTTGCCTTGATGGCACCCCAGGAAGCCGGCTCAGTCGAAGCGCCGCCAGCGACGACCGGGTCGTGGAGCATGTGTTTCTTCACCTCTTTGATACTCAGTATGCACCATTGGCCTGCCTCATCAGGGTCCGGCATGACCATTACATCCAGCCAGCTACCATCCACCCGGATCTTCAATATGGGGTCTTCACTGTCTACAACATTGGCTACTTCTATCAGGGGATCTATTCTCCGGCAGAGTCCTTCATAGGTGCTATCCGCTCTCACATCCGCGCAGGGAATCCATTCACCCACATATTCCAGGGTGAACCTGATGTCTGTCACATTTGGTGACTCGAACATGGTCCCTGTGGAGCTCAGGTCTTCTGTCTTCCCCCACCACGGCTCTTCAGGCGGAAGACGCAGGCTGTCCGCGATGTCCTCAGTGAAGTGGAAGCGGAAGTCCCCGCAGAGGCACTCACTGTAAGCTTCGAGGTCCTTCTCCCTGTATGACTTGGCAAACGCCAACAGGAGGTTATCAGGGTCGCTACGATCGATTTCCTCTACCATGGGAGGGCTCTCCGGATCCGAGCAGGAGAGCACGATAGGCATGGCTATCATCAATGCGGCCAGACACATCCGCCCCCCAACGGTCCAGCGGATCTTCATATTGGTGTCCATCCACCTCTCCGGATGTGTATCGCTACTGCTCTGCCCACAGACTCTTGATGCCGCCCCAGGAGGACGATTCTGTGGCTGCGCAACCAGATGCCAGCGAAGCCTGCAGTCGGACCTTGTGGAATTCATCAATTCGGAGTATGCACCACAGGCCTTCCGTATAGCGATCCGGCACAACCACGACATCCAGCCAACTGTCAACTACCCTGTATGTCAGCGTCTCGTAGTACTCTGAGGGAGTGGAAACTGTCACCTCTATGATTGGGTCGACCCTGCGGAAGAGTCCGGAATAAGTCGTGTCCGGTCTAACCTCCTGATGAGGAGACCATTCTTCCATGGCCTCGTAGGTGAAGGCGACACTCTGTACGACCGGGTCTTCGAACATGTTCCCGGTGCAGGCAATGTCCTCGGTCTTACCCCACCAGGGCTCTTCGGGAGGAAGTCCCATGCTGTCAGCAATCTCATCAAAGAACACAAACAGAAAATCCTCATCAAGGCAATCCGCGTAGTCATCCAATTCCATCTCCTTATAGGAATTGGCGAGCATCAGCAACAGATTATCCGGCGTGCTACGGTCATAGCTGGAATCGTCCTTCAGAGGCGGCGACTCGGGATCCGAACAAGATACGAGGAGCAGTGCTGCAAGCAATGGAACAACAAGGAAATATACACATCTGAGCTCGGTGAGAGTCTTCATAAGGGCGTCCCTCCCTTTGTCATCCACCTTGATTAAACCAAACTTTATCCGGGTCGTCAATGGCCCGGCCTGTCTGATGAGGGCCCGCGGAGCTCCGGGGGAGCACCCGGGAGCGAATATGAGCGCGAGGAACAAGAGCGGTCTTGCCGCCGAGCGTGACTCATCCTGCCGGAGCATATTTGAGGCGGAGCCGAGTTCACGGGCTCAGCGAGACCGCAAGGGCGATCCGGAAGCGATCATCCTGAGCGAAGAGGCGCTCCCCCGGTGGCCAGACAGGCCTAAAAGTCCAGAGCCGCCTTGGTGGGACGGCCGGAGCCTGAGGGGCCGACGGTAACCAGCGAGAACTTATCCGGATCGAAGAGACTCCTTGCGGCAGCCTCTATCGCATCCTCCCGCAAGTTCATCAGCTTCTTCAGGGTCTTCTCGACCGGCACATAGTCGTCGAGATAGAGCTCCTGCCGCGCCAGCCGGTTCATCCTTGCCGACGTGCTTTCAAGGCCCAGCACCATGGAGCCCTTGAGCTGCTGCTTGATGCTTTTCAGTTCACCCTTCCTCAGGCCATTGCGCTTGAGGCGCTTCAGTTCCCTGGCAACCTGACCCACGGCCTGCCTGGCCTTCTTGGGTTCGACCGCCAGAAAAATCGTGAAGAGCCCGGTCTCGCGGTAGAACTCGCACATGCAATAGACCGAGTAGGCAAGCCCCAGTTTTTCCCTGACTTCCTGGAAGAGCCTCGAGGTCATCCCTCCCCCGAGAAGCAGAGAGAGTATGACCGCTCCGAAGCGGTTCTTGTCTGTATAGCGTGGCGCCTCGGTGCCCAGGCATATATAGCACTGGGAGACCTTGCGGGTGTCGTGAAATACTCTCGGCAATGCCCCGGGATAATCGTCAGACTTGATATTGTTCTTCTTCTCGCGGATCTTGAGCTTCTTCGCGACATATTCCACGAGCTTATTATGGTCCACCTTGCCGGTGGCCGCGACGATGGTCCTGGAAGGCACATAGTGACTCTTGAAGTAGGACATCACCTTGTCCCTCCTGAAGCTGCCCACCGACTCCAGGGTGCCGAGTATGGGGCTGGCGATGGAGCGCGAACCCCAGACCGACCTGGACAGATGTTCGTGAACAACCTCCTCGGGCGTATCATCGAAGCTCCTGATCTCCTCGAAGATCACGCTCTTTTCCAGTTCGATGGCAAGAGGCTTCATCGCAGGATTGCAGAGCATATCGCTCAGGACATCAACCGAGCGGTAAAGATGCTCCGGCAGGCAGCGGCTGACAAAGGCGGTGGCCTCACGGCCAGCGAAAGCGTCCAGGCCTCCGCCCACGGATTCGAGCGCATTGGCTATCTGGTAGGCCGACCGCTTCCGGGTACCCTTGAAGAGGATATGCTCGATGAAGTGGGATACGCCGCTCAGGTCCTCGGGCTCGAGGCTGGAGCCCACGTCCACATAAAAACCAAGGGCCAGCGAGCGAGCATCGCGGCTCGACTCGCTAATGACCCTTATTCCATTATCCAGGATGGTTTTCTTATACTTAAGACTCATCGACGGTGAGGACGCCTCCCATCGCGGGAGCCTCTGCCGTCCCGGCCTCCCCTGCTGTCACGAGAGCCGCCCCTGCTATCACGGGAGCCTCCCCTGCTGTCACGGGAGCCTCTCCGCTCGGGGCGCGGAGGCCTCACCTCGTTTGGATCGTAGTCGGGCAGAAGAACACGGCGGCTAAGCCTGATCTTTCCGTCACGCTCGACCGAGAGCACCTTGACGTCGACCTTGTCATCTTCCTTCAGCACATCGGTGACCTTGTCAACCCTGCGGTTTTCGATCTCCGATATGTGGAGCAGCCCGTCCTTGCCGGGCAGGATCTCCACGAAAGCTCCAAAGTCGGCGATACGCCTCACGGTACCGTGATAGACCTTCCCCACCTCGGGATCCTCAATGATCGCATTGACCCTCTCCAGGGCCTTCTCAAGGGCCGCACCGTCGGGTGAGGCTATCTTGACCGTGCCATCATCTTCGATGTCTATGACGGCCCCGGTCTCCTCTATGATGCCCCTGATAACCTTGCCCCCCGGGCCAATGACGTCGCGGATCTTGTCACGGTCGATCGTTATCGCCACGATCCTCGGCGCATAGGAGGAGATCTCCTCCCGCGGCGCGCTCAGGGTCTGTTCCATCACATTGTGGATGTGCTCTCTGGCCTTGACGGCCTGAGCGACGATCCTCTCGATCACATCCATCGGGATACCGGGTATCTTAAGATCCATCTGGACCGTGGTCACACCATTGCGGGTCCCCGCGACCTTGAAGTCCATGTCACCATGATGGTCCTCGGCGCCAAGGATATCGGTGAGCACGGTGTACTTGTCGCCGTCCTTCACCAGGCCCATCGCTATACCCGCCACCGGAGCCTTGACCGGAACTCCGGCGTCCATCAGGGCGAGAGATGAAGCGCAAATCGTCGCCATCGAGGACGACCCGTTGGACTCCAGAATCTCTGAGACCACTCTGATCGTATACGGGAAACCCTCCGGTGATGGGATCACGGCCTTGACGGCCTTCTCGGCCAGGGCGCCATGCCCGATCTCCCGGCGCCCGGTCCCGCGCATCGGCCTTACCTCGCCGACACTGAACGGAGGGAAGTTATAGTGAAGCATATAGCTCTTCGAGGTTTCACCTTCGAGATCATCCACCCTCTGCTCATCCACCGCCGTTCCCAGGGTGATGGCAGCCAGCGACTGGGTCTGGCCGCGCGTGAAGAGTGCCGACCCGTGGGTCCTGGGGAGCACACCGACCTCACAGGTGATCTCCCTCACCTCCTCCAGCCCCCTCCCATCGATGCGCTGTCCATTCTCGGACACCATCCGGCGTACCTCGTCATGCTCGATGGAATAGAAGGCGTTCTTGATGTCCTTCTCGCCTTCCGGATAGGCTTCAATAAGGGCCTCGACCGCTTCCTTCTTGATCGTGTCCAGGGCTTCCTGACGCTTTTCCTTATCGGAAACCCCGAGCGCCTCTATGATACGGGCTTCATAGGCGCTCTTGACCTTCTCGACTATCTCAGGCGCAGGCTCCTCGGGAACAAACTCGATCTTCTCGACGCCGCACTGCGCGATCAATCTCTCCTGTAATTTCACGATATCGGGCGCATGCTTCTGGGCCACACGAATGGCCTCAACCATATCCTCGTCACTGATCTCTTTCATCCCGCCTTCGAGCATGGTCACCTGGTCACCCACGGTGACCACAACCAGGTCGATATCGCATTCCTCACGTTCGGTGAATGTGGGATTGACGATGAACTCGCCATCCTTTCTGCCGATTCTCACGGCGCCGATG
>JASFOL010000022.1:0-8872 GCA_050116545.1 bacterium
GCATCCTGTCCCAGTGCAATCTCCTGATCAGCGGAAACAGCAATCTGCTCCACTTCGCGACTTCGATGGGCATTCCGAGTTTCGCGCTTTTCACCGATGAAGAAGACCGCCGCTGGATCCCGACCGGCGGCGCTTTCCATCTGGTGGAACAGGCGGTATGGACCTCCACGCCGCCGGCCAAACTGGCCATGCGGATGCGCGACTTCGCCTGCGCGCCCTCAGGGAGCCGGCCATGACATCATTCAAGATCTACCTCAGGGTCCTGGCTTACATGAAGCCATACTGGAGGCGACTGGTCGGGGCAATGGTGCTTATGGTGCTCTGCGCGGCATTCTCCGGGGTTTCGATAGGAATGATGCTGCCATTCATCAAGGTCCTGTTTGCGGGAGCGGATATGGGTCTGCCCGAGGCCGGGGCCGAGGAGGCGGGCGGTGGACTCCCGGAGGTGACTCCTCACGTGTTCGCCTCGATCCAGGACCATGTGAGGGTGAAAGTGCTCGGCTTCTTCGCGGCCAGCTCGTCGCTGGTGGCGCTTGAGCGTATCTGCCTGGTGATCCTGATCCTCTACTTCCTCAAATGCCTGTTCACGTATCTCCTGGCGGTGACCAGTGTCTCAATCGAAGTCAGGGTGATCCGGGACCTGAGGAATACCCTTTACATGCATCTTCACAAGCTGTCTCTTTCGTATTTTCATTCGAGCCGGACGGGCCAGATAGTATCCCGGATAACCCATGACGTCACCCTGGTCAGGATGAGCATATCCACGGGTTTCCTGCAGGCCATGAGGGACTTGCTGGTGGTGGCGGTGCTTGGTTTCATGGTCTTCTTCATCAGCTGGAAGCTGGCTCTTGCTTCTTTAGTGATGATTCCGATCATCACAGTCGTCATCGGCCGGATCGGCCGGAGGTTGCGGGGGTACTCCACAAGGCTCCAGGAGAAGACGGCCGACGTGACCACAGTGCTCCAGGAGACCCTGTCCGGCATCCGGGTGGTGAAGGCTTTCGGGATGGAGAGGTTCGAGTCGGCCAAGTTCATGGGACACACCGAGGGGCACCTGGAGGCAAGCATGCAGCGGCAGCGGGCGGCATCGCTCGCGCCGGCCCTCACCGAGTTCCTGGGCACCTTCGGAGGCCTTGTGGTCCTCTGGTACGGCGGCAGGCAGGTGATCCGGGGGGACATGCTCCCGCCCGAGATGTTCCTGATCTTCCTGGCTGCGATGCTATCCATCATCAAGCCGGCCAAGACGCTCAGCCAGGCCAGCACCAAGATTCAGGACGGCATCGCCGCGGGCAAGCGGATATTCGAGATCCTCGATCAGGAACCGGAGATAACGGACGCCCCCGACGCGATTGATATCGAGAGGATAGAGGAGGGCATTGAATTCGACAAGGTCTGCTTCAGCTACAATGGCGGCGATGAGGTTCTGAGCGACATAAGCTTCAAGGTGCGCAAAGGTCAGGTGGTGGCGATCGTCGGACCAAGCGGAGCGGGCAAGTCCACGCTTGTGGATCTGATCCCGCGCTTCTATGACCCCACTTCCGGCACTGTCAGGATCGACGGCCGGGACATACGCAAGGTCAGCGTGGCTTCGCTGCGGGCAATGATGGGCATTGTGACTCAGGAAACCATACTCTTCAATGACACGGTGAGGAACAATATCGCCTACGGACTCGAAGACGTTGACCTCTCCGTCGTCAAGGACGCGGCCAGGACGGCCAATGCCCATGACTTCATCAGCAATCTTCCGGAAGGCTATGACACCGTCGTGGGGGACAGGGGAGTGAAACTCTCTGGCGGTGAGCGCCAGCGTCTGGCCATAGCCCGGGCCATACTCAAGGACCCGCAGGTACTGATCTTCGACGAAGCCACCTCGGCCCTGGACACCGAGTCCGAGAAACTGGTTCAGGAGGCGATCGAGAGGCTGCTCTCGAGCAGAACCAATTTCGTGATCGCTCACCGGCTCTCCACCGTGACCCATGCCGACCTGATCCTGGTTCTCACCGGCGGCAGGATTGTCGAGACGGGCAAGCACAAGGACCTGCTTGCCGCCGGGAAGGTTTACAGGAAACTCTATGACCTGCAATTCAAGCACCATCCTCAGACGGTCAGGGAGGCTTAGGCCCCGGTATGCGGGCCGAGAAGCGGCCGGGACCGGCAAGTGGACGCGAGTTCCTCGTGATCAGGCTCAGCTCTTTCGGCGATGTGGTCCTCACTGAACCGGTGACACGCGCGATCAAGCGGCACTATCCGGATTCGAGAGTCACTTTCATCACCAACTCGGATTACGCGGCATTGCCGGCCATGTTCTCATCCGTGGACGAGGTAATGTCTTATCTTCGGGAGGGTGACAATGAAACATTGGACCGGCTGGCGGAAAAGACAGAGTTCGGGCTGACCCTGGACCTGCAGAACAATGTCCGGTCCCGCCGGATCACCCGCGGGCTCCGGACCGGAAAGGTGCTCAGGCACAGGCGGCAGCGCTTCCTCCGCTTCATCAGGGTGCACCTGCCACGCCTCTGGCGGGGCGATCTCAAGCCGGTTGTCCGGACCTACTTCGATGTTCTCGATCCGCTCGGCATCCCGGCAGGCGGCCTGACGCCCGTCATAAAACCGCCGGCCTCCTCGGTGGAAGAGGCCCGCCGGATGATTGGCCGGAACTTGCGGATAGCGGTCTGCCCCGGAGGAAGCAGCGAACATAAGCGATGGAGCGACGCGAGATTCGACGAGCTGGTCAATACGCTTCTTGAGCGCGGGCACCTTGTGCTGGTGATAGGGTCCGAGCAGGACCGGGAGCGGGTCGAAGCGGCGGCCGGCGGATCCGCGGCGAAGACATATGTCGGGAATGACATTGCTCTGATTGCCGGCCTGCTGTCCAGATGTCCTGTGACCGTCACCAATGACTCCGGGCTGATGCATCTTGCCGCCGCGGTGGGCTCGAAGGTGGCGGCCATATTCGGTTCCACCTCACCGGCCCTGGGCTTCGGACCGACCGCGCCGGGGTCCAGGTTGATAAGCCTCAATCTAGACTGCAGCCCTTGCTCTTATCATGGGAATGTTGCCTGCAGGCTCGGAACCCGCAGGTGCTTTGAGAACATAGGGGCGGCGATGGTGGCGGACACGGTGGAGGATATGCTGAGATGAGCGGACCTTATATGAAGGGCAGGAAGGCCCTGTTTCTGGACCGCGACGGGACATTGCTGGTGGAAGCGGGCTATCTGAATCATCCGTCCCTGGTGACCCCGTATCGCTTCACGGTTGAAGCGCTCAATCTGGCCAGGCAGGCAGGCTTCCTTCTGATCCTCGTCACCAATCAGTCGGGAATCGCCAGAGGCTATCTCTCCGAGGCCGAGCTGGGCGCGATTCACCAGAGGATGCAGTCCCTCCTGAGCGAAGGAGGAGCGGAGCTCGATGCCATCTACTATTGCCCGCATCATGAGGACGGGACGGTGAAGGAGTATGCGGTGGATTGCGGCTGCCGCAAGCCAGGCACATTGCTTGGACGGATGGCCGCCGAGAGGTTTGGCATTGACCTCGGGGCTTCGTTCATGATAGGTGATAAGGATACGGATCTTGAATTCGGGCGTGCGCTGGGTGTTGCACCCTGCCTCGTCAGGACCGGCTTCGGGAGTTTTGAGGAGAGCAGCCGCGGCCCGGCCGGTCTCAAGGGCGCGCGCGTTTTCGACGACCTGCTGGATGCGGTGAGGTGGATCACAAAACCCGGAACAGGACAAGACAGATGACGCTTGGTTCAAGATGCACACTTCTTGCATTCGTGCTTGCGGCCCTGGTCTCGGCGCCGGCGCTTCCCCTGCGCGCAGGCGACCTCCCATTCGCCGTGGGGGAGAAGCTGACCTTCGCCATTCGCTATGAGTTCGCCAAGGCGGGTGAGGCCTCGATGGAGGTCAAGGAGAAGGTTGAATGCGGGAGCGGCGGCGAGTGCTTCAGGCTGGTATCCACGGCCTGGTCAACCATGCCTTTCTCGCTGTTCTTCGAGGTCAAGGACGTGGTCGAATCATATATGGATGCCGAGGAACTCTATACCTGGCGATACGAGAAGCATCTGAAGGAAGGCAATCACGAAGCCAGCGAGGTTGTGGTGTTCGACCAGGATGCCAATACTGCCACATACCCTGACGGCAGTGTGATGGACACTCCGCAGCGTGTGCAGGACGTCCTCTCCTCCCTCTACTTCGTGAGGACCATGGAGATCGAGGTCGGCAAGAGCATCTTCATCGACAATCACGCGGACGAGAAAAACTATCCGCTGGAGGTCAAGGTGCTCAAGACCGAGAGAGTCAAGGTGCCTGCCGGCACTTTCGAGTGCTATGTACTCGAGCCCATCCTGAAGGCCTCGGGCATCTTTCAGCACAAAGGTAGGCTCACGGTCTGGCTCTCCACCGACCCCAGCCATGTACCGGTTATGATGAAGAGCAGCGTCGCCATCGGAGCCATCAATGCTGTGCTCATAGACATTGTGCGCGGTTAGGCGCGCGGGAGCGGTGATGAAGGGCAAAGACGACAAGGCCGGGCCGGTGAAGAAGTTTTCGATTGCGAACCGTAAGAGCAAGGTCACGGCCGATGACTTCGCGTCCCTGCCGGATGATTTCTCCTGGTTCGCAAAGCTGGAGCGGCTTATTCCCCCCATCCTGAAGGGAAACGATCTCAGGGAGCTCAGCCGTCGTATAGCCCGGGCCCGGCGCGAGGGCCGGCCGCTGATCCTGATGATGGGCGCGCATGTGGTCAAGTGCGGGTTCGGCCGCATAATAAGCGATCTGATCCGGCAAGACATCATAACCGGGATCGGCGTCAACGGGGCCTTCGCCATCCACGACGTCGAGATCGCCATGTGGGGCAAGACCTCCGAGGACGTGGAGGAGGGCCTCAAGCAAGGCGAGTTCGGCATGGCCGGGGAGACTTCAGCGTTCTTCGATTCCGCTTCGGCAAGGTGCCTGGATGGTTGCACCGGCCTGGGCGAGGCCCTGGGCCTGGAGCTGGGCGAGAGAGGGGCTCCCAATCCCGAAATGAGCGTCCTGGCTTCGGCAGCCTCAGCCGGTATCCCTTTGACGGTGCATGTCGCCATCGGCACCGACATAGTCCACCAGCATGATGGGGCGGACGGCAGGGCGATCGGCCAGGGCAGCCTGACCGACTTCCGCAGGTTTGCATCCCTGATAGCCGGCCTGAATGGCGGGGTGGTGCTCAATATCGGGTCGGCCGTGGTGCTCCCGGAGGTTTTCCTCAAGGCGCTGGCAATTGCCCGGAACAGGGGGGAGGACCTCGGAGAATTCACCACCGCCAATTTCGATATGTACTCGCATTACAGGCCCCTGGCCAACCTGGTGAAAAGGCCCAGGGCCCTGGGCGGAAGGACATTTGAATTCCTCGGTCACCACGAGCTTCTGCTGCCGGTGTTCCTGGCCTCGGTGCTCGCAAGACTGCGCGATTAGCTGGCACGCTAATTGCCCTTCTTCTCAATTACTTGTGGGGCCCGGAGTGCACCGGGCCCTGGAATCGTGGAGGGTAGCGTCCCCGCGGGCGTTTCCCATTTCAGAGGCCCTGGAAACGAGTGCAAATTGCAGCTTTTCAAGTTGCAATATGCATGATCCTTGCGTCTTGACTTGGCAAAACTTATGTGCTATACTAAATTCGCTTTAGAGATAGAAGGGAGTGATTCACGAGGTAAGTTTGCTACTGGATGCAAGATGCCGGTAGGTTCCGGCGGCACAGGGAACACGATAGGTGTTTTATGGCAAACTTACCTTGTCCGGAAGAATTATTGTATTCAGGAGGATGGCGCACAGGCGTCTTCCTCTTTTTTTTGAATCAGGAGGGGGCAAAGTGAAGACAGCACACCTGGCTCTGCTCATTCTGGCTCTGCTGGTACTGGGATGTGGAGGCAATAAGCCTGAGCCTGAGGTCGATCCGACTGCCGAGGTTGCCGGAGCGCCATCAGACGCCGGAGATGGATCCGGGGTGCCGGAGGCAGATCTCTGGCTGCCCGACCCCCAGCCGTACCATATGGCGGCGGGCGACCAATACACGGTCAGATTCTTCTACTATCCCGAATACAATATCACGGGAACTGTCAGGCCTGACGGCTTCGTCACGATTCCGCTTGTGGGGGACCTGAACGTGAACGGCCTGACTCCCGCCCAGGTGTCCGATTCGATCCGGGCCAGCTATGCCGATGTGCTTGCCGAGCCCGAGGTTTCGGTGATCATAACCGAGGCCGCGAGCCGGAAATTCTTCATCTTCGGTGAGGTCGACCAGCCCGGGGCCTATGCGCTCGACGGCAATATGACTCTGATCGACGCCATAGCCCAGGCCGGGGGAGTCAAGGTATCGGGCAGGAAGGACAATATCATCCTGATGCGCAAGACCGGTGACGGCCACTATGCTGCGAGGCGTATAGACCTGGATGAGAAAGTCAGAACCGGGGATACTGAGATGACTTATCTTATGGCCACGGACGTGATCTTCGTCCCGATGTCAGCCATAGCCAAACTTGACACATTTGTGGATCAGTTCTTCAACCAGCTCTCTCCTGCGTGGCGCTTCTATATTTTGGCAAGAGAGACGGTTAATCCCCAAGGTGGTTATGTTATTGGCCGATAATTATCTTAAGCGTGGGATCTAGACTGAGGATGACACTATGGCGATGAACGGAAACGAGAGCGACTCCAGACAGATATCGGCCCGCGAGATCCTGATGGTGATCTTTCGCAGGAAGGTTCCGATCCTTATTGTGGCATTGATGGTAACCGCGATTGCCCTGACCGCGGCCTCAAGGACTTCCTCGGTTTACGAGGCTACCGCCAAGGTGCTGGTGCGAAGGATGGGCGCAACCCCGCTGGTGACGACCTGGACGCCCTTCTTCGGCCTCGAGGAGGAGATGAACACCGAGGTGGAGATCATCACGTCGACCGCGGTGATGGAGAGCGCGGTTGAGATTCTCAAGGCCCGGAATGTCCATGTGAAGTATGAGGTCGGCGACAGCGTCGTGCTGGCCGAACCCACGATCGCCGATGTTGCAGCGGGAATATCTGCAACGCCCGTGGAAATGTCCAATGTGATCATGGTCAGATACACCGGCTCCGATCCTGAGTTCGTGACCGAGACGGCCAATGCGGCCGCCGAGGCCTATATCGAACACAGGGTCCCGGTCAGGAGCTCATCCGGAATCCAGGACTACTTCGACGAGCAGCTGGCCCTGGTGGAAGCCAGGCTGATGAATCTTATCTCGACCGAGCTGATGCTGAGGAAAGAGGGCGGAGTCTACGATCTCGAATGGCAATACCGCTCGGCCATCACGCGCCAGAGTGAATTGGAGACAAAGCTTGCCGAGGTCAGAAGCCGCAGGCTTGCTGAGGAGGCGAAACTTCGGCTGGTCAGGAAGAGAATCGCCAGCGATCCCGAACTGCTGGTGCCTTTCTCCGAGTTTTTCAGGAACGGGCTCGGGGCGCAGATGATGACCGAGTATTGGATCCTGCGCAAGGAGCGGGATGAAAAGGCCGCCCTCCTGACAGATTCCAATCCTCGCGTCAAGATGCTTGATGACCGCATCGCCAAGATGGAGGGCAGGTTCAGGGAAGAGATGCAAAGACGAATCGTGGACAGGGAGTTCCTGGTCGAAGACCTCAAGGCCGAGGAGGCCGGGTTCGAGACCACAATCGGAGAGATAAGCGATGAACTGAGGCAAACGCCCGAGGTGGTGGCAAAGATCCAGCATCTGCAGCAGGAGATACGCTACACATATGCGCATTATGAGAAGCTGCTGGACAAGATGCTGGATTCGATGGCCTCTGAAGCTGACGACATAAGGCTCTCAAACGCCAAGATAATCAGCCCCGCCATGGCCAGTCTGAGCACGGCCGGGCAGATGCAGACGGTCTATATGTTCTTCTCGATATTACTGGGCATCTCTCTCGGCATTGGTTTCGGCTTCCTGCTGGAGAACATGGACCATTCGGTGAGATCGGTTTCCGACATAGAAGAGGATCTTGGTGTTCCGCTCCTGGGTTCGGTGCCTGAAAGCCGCGGGATGCCGCAGATGACGAGCCGAGTGGACAGGACATTCGGGAAAAAACCCTAGCGAGGACAAAGCATGGGATCCGCAGATGACAAAATCAGGGAGGAGCCACGGCGGCCGGACCCTGCCCACGCCGTGATGGCACAGGATGCGTTTCACTATTACAGGGGATTGGTGGGGCAGATTGAGATCGCGATGCCCCAGCTCTCGTCCAGGGTCCTTCTGATGTCAAGTTCCCTGACGGGAGAGGGCACCACCGAAGTGGTGGTCGGTCTTGGACTGACGCTGGCGGCGGCATTGGGCAGGAAGACCGCCGTGATTGACTGCAATACCAGACATCCCGAGATTCACACAAGATTCGGAGTGGACGATGTGGGGCTGGACGAGCATCTCAAGGGAAGTCTCCCGCTCGAACAGGCCCTGCTCAACACGACCGTCCCCAACCTCTATGTCATGCCTCTCGGGGCCGGTCTGACTTCCCTTGCAAGGATCGACAGGGATGATTTCCAGGGCATGGTGGCCAGACTCAGAGAGAAGTTCGAGTATGTCCTAATCGACAGCGCAGCTGTCGGAGTCAATCCGGAAACCTCGACTCTTTGTGACATGGTGGATGCGGTTGTGCTTGTTGTCAAGCACGGCGGCACACGCAGAGAAGTGGTGAAACGTGCCAAAGAGACGATTGAGAGGTCCGGAGGCAAGATACTCGGCGTGGTGCTGAACAAAAGGAAGTTCCCCATACCTGAGTTTCTCTACAGAAGACTCTGACAATGCTCCTGGAGGGGGAGGAGCAGCACTTGCAAGACACCATTGGACGCAGACACAGTAGCGTATCCTTGCGGGCAT
>JASFOL010000023.1:0-8871 GCA_050116545.1 bacterium
CGCCCTGTCCGGGCCCGAGACCAGCTCGGTCACGGCCAGGCCGGGAAAGACGATGATCGAAAGGGCGCAGACGAAGAAGCCAATGGGGGCCGGAAGAATGCTCAATGTGCCCAGAAGGGCGAGCACTGCCACGATTCCCAGAATGATACCCACTCTAAGCATGGTCACCTCATATGGTCGCCTCACTCTGCCTGTTGGTATCATATCGCGCCGGCCAGTTCAAGACCGGTAACTGCCGGCGCCGGCAGTTTGGACTTGGAAAACTCCGCCGGGCATGGTATCGAACTAACATGAAGTCACTGCTTGTGATAGGCATCCTCGTCCTGGTGGTCGTCATCTTCTTTGCGGATGTTCTCTTTGGTCCCAGGGTGTTCCTGGACGCCAATCAGTATCACTATGAACCCTGGCGCCACTATGCGGAGGAAGGCGACCTCGAGCACAAGACCCACAGGACCGATGCGCTCTTCACATACTTCCCGAGAAAGCTCCACCTCGACCAGGCTGTCAGGAACGGCCGTTTTCCGCTCTGGAATCCGGAGATACTCTTCGGCATGCCTTTCTTCGCCGATCCCCAGACCCGGGTGCTCTATCCCCTCGAGCTGCTCATGACGCCGCTTGACCCGGTGACGGCGATGGGGTTGGACGTCGCGCTTCACTTCCTCATCGCGATGATCGGGATGTACCTTTTCCTGCGGTCGATTCGCGTTTCCGTGCTGGGCTCCCTGCTGGCGGCCCTGACCTATCCCATGTCATCCTTCTTCTATGTGCGCCTGGGCCACCCCACATTCGTGGCGACGGCGGCCTGGATTCCATGGTTCTTCTATGCCTTCGAGCTTGCGCGGCGTAATGAATGGAAGGGGACGCTTCTTCTCACAGGCACCCTGGCGATGGGCTATCTGGCTGGATTTCCCCAGGTCCTGATGTTCGGCGTGGGAGGCCTTGCCGTCTATGCGCTCTACACAGGCCTGGCCGCCCCGAAGGCATCCCGTCGCTTGAGTCTCTTGAGGAACTCACGCGTGATCGCGATCGCGGGACTGCTGGCGCTTCTTCTGGTATCGGTTCAGCTCGTTCCCTTTGCCGAGCTGACGAGAAACTCCACGGGACTGGAGGTGGAGCTCGACAAAATGCGGACGGTCTTTATCACCCCGCCGCTTCTGCTTCTCAGAAGCTTCTTCCCCAACCTTTTCGGCAACCCGGTGGAGGGAACCGACTGGTCGGATCTCACGAGGGAGGCCGTCCATCCATATAACCCCGACTTCGCCCTCTATTGTGGACTTGGAGTTCTGCTCGCCGCAGCGGGCAGCATCGTATTTGCCGGGAGAGAAAAGCGGATCGGGGCTCTCCTGATTCTGACGGCATTGAGCGTGGGGATTGCGACCAGTCCGCAACTCATAACCCTCGGCTACGCTCTGCTTCCGCCTCTGAGGGCCTCCAAGGTCTCCCGGGTCTCGGTCCTGGGCTGCTTCGCGCTGTGTGCCCTGGCCGGAATAGGTTTCTCGATGATCTCGGCCAGGTTTGCGGAACTGTCTCAGCGGACCCGCCGGCGCTTTCTCGTCACCGTGGGCGTGGTAGCCGTTGTGGTGCTCACTGTGGGACTGGGCATCATGCTCTCGGGAGAGTCGTTCATTGATGGCTTTCGCGCCAAGGCCGGGGAACTTCCCGCCAGGGTCTGGCTGCCGACGCATGCCCAGCAGCGTTCGGGACAGATCAAGGCCTGGGTGGAATCGGGCGGCCCGGGGTGGCTTCACTATGAGCACCGCCAGGTCAGGCGCGGCCTTCTGACTCTGGCCCTGAGCGGTCCGCTGCTGCTGGCCTGTGCATGGCTTGGGGGCAGGAGGAAGGGCCTCGGCGCGGCCCTGGGAATCGCGTTCGTGGCGGTGGTGGTCTTCGATGCCGGACTCAATGCGAGAACCTATTTCGTCAGCCAGGTCTCCCAGGATCTCTTCAAGACCTCCGGCATCGAGGTGCTCGAGGAGGGCCTGGGCAGCGGGCACAAGTGGCGGCTTTTCCATGTGAAGTATGAGGGGGAAGACCTGAAGGCCCTTCCTCCAAATACCAACCAGGTCTTCGGGCTTCCATCGATGATGGGAGCGAGCACCATAAGGCCGCTGTCCTATACGGAGATAACCGACGCCCTCGGAACTCCCGACAGCCTGGTCACCCGGCTCGACCGGCAGGCTCCACAGCCCAAAGGCCAGATAATAGCGACCGACTTCGCCGCAGGTCGCTATGGTGTTGCAAGCAGCAGCGGCATCCCGGCGCCGTCATCGATGCCCCTTCGCGTGATCGCGGGGAGGGCGGGACGGAGCGCGCCTGTCAGGCTGCTCGAGCAAGGAGGGGAGACCCGAATGGCTCTGCTCCATGAGCCGGGTCAGGCCATGAACCTCACCATGGATGTCCCCGTGGTCAGGTATCTTGACTTTTCGATAGGCTTCGACTCCGACGCGCGGGCCCCTGGAGACACGGTGGAATTCTGGCTGAAGTGGTCGGCGGGACACAGGGAGGTCAGGTTCAACAGGCGTTTCGATCTGATGCTGGACAGAGACGCCTGGCATGCTTTCAGCCTCGACGTCTCCTCGGTGGGCCGCGGTCACGTCCGCCTGAGAATGGGTATGGCGGTGGCGCCGGGCAACCGCGCCGTGCCCGAGGCGGCCGGCTGGAGCGGCCTGGACCTGGTGCTTGCCGATTGCGCGGGAAGAGGCCGACCGGGAAGCTATGAGATCGATGTCGGCAGCGGGGCCGAATTCATAAAGGTCAGGCTGAGGAGCGATTCGCCGGAGGTGCCCCTGGAGATCGGACTTTCCGAGGACCTTGAGAGAATCCGATGGGTCGCTTTCCCGGCCCATATGCCTGCCAGGGAGATCACAATAGACGTGAGGGAGAGGGATGGGGACAGGATCACCATCGCCTCGGACTCGGCTTTCGTGCTGGAGCATGCCAGGGTGGTGCACATAGGGCGGGGATATCCCGACTATGATCTGATCTGGGACACCGACATGTACATCTATGAGAACTTCTCCGCGATCGAGAAGGGGATCTGCATCGACCGCAATGCCCTGGAGTACTCGGACTCCGGCGGCGGGAAGCTCATGATCGGGGGGCTCAATGAGGTGACCGGGGACATGAGATGCGGCCGGTCGGTGATAAGGACCTATCAACCCGAACGCGTGATGATCGATGTCACCGCGGAGCGCGACTGTTTCATGCTCTTCCAGGACAGCTACTACCCGGGATGGAAGGCAACAGTGGACGGCCGCCGCGCCGAGATAGAGCAGACCGACATCGGGATGAGGGCGATCAGAGTCGACAGAGGGTCTCACACCGTGGAGATGGTCTTCCGTCCTGCCAGCCTTGTGCTGGGGCTAATCCTGAGCCTGGCCGGAGTGCTGCTCACCGCGGCCTATGCCTGGAAGTTCAGGCCGAGAAGGGACGCGGGGGAAGGCCGATCTGTCGTTTAGGGTTGACTAAGCGGGGCGCGTTAACTACACTTTTTGCAACCAGTTTCAATCAAGTTGACTTTCTGGTTTTCTCGAAGACCCACTCCGTGAACTAAACAGAAACACTGAGAGCGATGTCGTGAACAGTGATACAGGACGGATCGAAGTCATTTGCGGCAGCATGTTCAGCGGCAAGAGCGAGGAGCTGATCCGGCGCATCCGCAGGGCGATGATCGCGAAGCAGAAAGTCCAGGCCTTCAAGCCCGAGATCGACAACAGGTACAGCCCCGACGACATCGTTTCCCACGATGACCGGCGCATAGAGTGCAGGAAGGTCAAGTCGGCCGCCGATATTCCTGCGCTGGTCGACGATGATACCAGGGTGGTCGGCATCGACGAGGCTCAGTTCCTGGGCGAGCAGCTGGCAGAGGTGTGCGAGCGGCTTGCCGACAGCGGCAAGCGGGTGATCGTTGCCGGCCTTGATCAGGATTACAGGGGCAAGCCCTTCGAGCCTATCCCGGCGCTGCTGGCCCTGGCCGAGGACATCACCAAGACCATGGCCGTTTGCATGGTCTGCGGAGAGGCGGCAAACAAGACCCAGCGGCTTATCGAGAGCGATGAGCGGATAGTGGTCGGCGCCGGAGAGATCTATGAGCCGCGATGCAGAAAGTGTTACAAGCCTCCCGTTTCAGGGTAGGCCTTTCATACATTCGATGGCCCCGTTTCACGCGGGCCCGGCCCGGCCTCCTGTGCGCGCGGGCCGGATTGAGCCGGCAGGATCTCCTGCAGTCTCTGAATTGAAATGTCTGGTTAGAAATGTCTGAGCTGAGCGAAAACATCAGGGCGGTCCGTGAGAGGATCGAGAAAGCATGCGCCCGGGCTGGGCGCTCCCCCGGGGATATCTCGCTTGTGGCGGTTTCCAAGACAATGGGGGTGGAGCTGGTGCAGCAAGCGGTCGACGCGGGCCTCACGCTCTTCGGGGAGAACCGGGTCCAGGATGCCGCGCCCAAGATAAGGGCGCTCGCCGGCAATATCTCATGGCACATGGTCGGTCATCTTCAGCGCAACAAGGTGAAGAAGGCCGTCTCCCTGTTCGACATGATCCAGTCGGTGGACTCCTATGAGCTGGCCGTGGAGATAGACCGCCGCTCCGGCGAGATGGGAAAGATCATGGACGTCCTGGTCGAGGTCAACACGTCCGCGGAGGAGACGAAGTTCGGCTGCAGACCTGAAGATAGTATTGACCTGATAGAGAGAATGTCGCACCTTAGGGGTATCACCGTGGCGGGCCTGATGACCATCGGGGCGTTCACGGACGACGAGGCGGTGGTAAGGAACTGCTTCGTCACCCTGCGGGAGCTGGCACGCAAAACGCAGGAAGCCGGCATCTCCGGCGTGGAGATGCGGTATCTTTCCATGGGAATGACTTCTGATTTTGAGATAGCAATTGAAGAGGGATCGAACATGTTGCGGATCGGAACCGCCATATTCGGTCCGAGACAGGCCCGGTAGCCGGGCTCCGCATTAGGTGGAGCTCCGGCGGTGGAGCTTTAAGGAAGGGGGGCGCATAACCTTGATAAGCCCACTCGATGTCAGGAACCAGGTGTTCAAGAAGATGTTCCGGGGCTACGATGCCGACGAGGTCAGGATCTTCCTCGACGCGGTCGCCGACCGCATGGAGGATATGATCAAGGCCAAGGAGGACCTGGAACGAGAGAACTCGGTCCTGAAGGAGAAGAACAGATCCTTCACCGAGATCGAAACCTCTCTCAGGGACACCATGGTGACGGCTCAGCGGATCTGCAACGAGTCCAAGGTGGCCGCTCAGCGCGAAGCCGACAATATCGTCCGGCAGGCGGAGCTGGAGGCCAAGTCCAAGGTGGCGAACATCAGCGGAGACCTGGATCAACTGGCCAGGCAGCGCCAGAACACAAGGGCCGAGACCATGGCTTTCATCGCCAAGCTGAAGAGTCTGCTGGAGGGGCACCTGAGCTTCCTGGGCAGTATCGAGCGCGAGGTGAGGGAAGATCCGACAGGCCAGCCTTCGATGGAAGAGGAAAGGGCAGAGGTATAGGCCTGTTCGGGACCCCGGCCTTATCCTCTCCGGACGGTCCCGGTCTTTCCGGTGAGGCCGCCCGGCGATCGGGGTGCGAGGTTTTCTCGTTTGGCGCAAGTGTTTTTCATTCGGCAGAAGAGTATTTCATTGAAGAGGTGCCGGAAGCACCTCATTGAGCAACACTGAACAGCGGAGGGTTGGGTAAGAGATGAGTGATAAGAGGGAGGCCGGTGAGGCGCCGGAGGCCCAGACAAAGACGGCCAGCATCAGGGTGCATCTGTCACCAAAGGCCCAGAAGGGACTGGTTGTGGGCTGGATGGAAGACGGGGCGCTCAATGTGAAGGTGCTCGCCGCGCCCGAGGCCGGCAGGGCCAATATTGAGCTGCTGCGGGTGGTGGCCGAACATCTGAGGATACCCGTGAGACATGTGTCCCTGGAGAGCGGAAGCAGCTCCACCAACAAGCTCTTGAAGATACAGGGCCTCGATGATGAGGAGGTAAAGAGGAGGATCGACAGATGACCGACCAGAAGAGACGCATACTGGAAGCGCGCAAGTACATAAGGTCGAAGACGTCTCTCAAGCCCGAAGTCGCGATCATCCTGGGTACCGGCATCGGCGGGTTGGCCAAAGAGATAAAGAGGGCGGTCAGGATCCCCTACAGCGAGATACCCAATTTCCCGGTCTCATCGGTGCTGGGACACTCCGGCGAGCTGGTTATCGGGACGCTCTCGGGCAAGAAAGTGGTCGCCATGAATGGACGGAGCCACTTCTACGAGGGCTACACGATGCAGGAAGTCACCTTCCCGTTGAGGGTGATGAAATACCTGGGTCCCAGGACCTTGATCGTCTCCAATGCGGTGGGCGGAATGAATCCCTTCTACAGGCGGGGCGATATCGTGATGATCTCCGACCATATAAACCTGATGGGGGACAATCCCCTGATCGGTCCCAATGACGACTCGATCGGCACCAGGTTCCCCGATATGTCGGAGCCCTATTCACGGAAGCTCATGGATCTGGCAGACGCCGTCGCGCTCGATCTTAAGATAAAGATGCACCGGGGCGTATTCGTCGCGGTTGCCGGTCCCAACCTGGAGACCGCTGCCGAGTACCGCTTCCTGCGCTTGATCGGCGCCGACACCGTTGGAATGTCCACGGTGCCCGAGGTGCTTGTCGCCCGCCATATGGCCATGAAGGTGGTAGGGTTCTCGATCGTGACCGACATGTGCCTGCCCGACGCGCTCGAGGAGGCAAGCCACATCAGGATAATGAAGGCCGCCGAGAAGGCCGAGCCCAATCTGACCGCGATCGTGAAAGGGGTGCTCCGCAAGCTATGAGCAAGGCAAAGCCCCTTTTCGAACGTGCCCCTTCCCAGGTAGTCGCGCCCGAGGCCGAGGAGCGCATCCTGGACTTCTGGGAGGACCAGAAGATTTTCGAGAAGAGCGTCGAAGGACGCCCGGCCGAGAAGACCTTCGTGTTCTATGAGGGGCCGCCCACAGCCAATGGCATGCCCGGGGTGCATCATGTGATCACCCGCGTGGTCAAGGACCTGATCTGCCGCTACAAGACCATGAAGGGACACAGGGTGGTCCGCAAGGCCGGATGGGACACTCACGGTCTGCCGGTCGAGATCGAGGTGGAGAAGCAGCTCAAGATCACCAATAAAGATGAGGTCGAGAAATACGGCATCGAGGGCTTCAATCGCAAGTGCAGGGAAAGCGTATTCAAGTATGAGCGTGAATGGGTGCGCCTGACCAGGCGGATCGCTTTCTGGCTGGATCTGGACGAGCCGTATGTGACCTGCACGAATGACTACATCGAGTCGATCTGGAGCATCCTCAGGAAAATGTGGGACGCCGGGCTGATCTACAAGGGCCACAAGGTGCTCCCTTATTGCGCCAGGTGTGGTACCCCGCTCTCGAGCCACGAGGTGTCCCAGGGTTACGATGACAAGGAAGATCCGTCCATATATGTGAGGATGAAGATCAAGGAGGATCCGGACACCGCGCTCCTGGTCTGGACGACCACGCCGTGGACCCTTATCTCCAATATCGCGGTCGCCGTGGATCCCGGGCTGGAATACCTGAAGGTGAAGCACGACGGGGAGCAGCTGGTGATCGCCGCGGCCCGCGCGGACCAGGTGCTTGGCGAGGGCTTTGAGGTCGTCGACCGGATGAAGGGCAGCGACCTGGTCGGGCTCCACTATGAGCCTCCGTTTAACTATGTGAAGCCCGAGGGCAAGGCCTATGTGGTGGTTGCCGCGGACTTCGTCACGGCCGAGGACGGCACCGGCCTGGTGCACACCGCGCCGGCCTTCGGTGAGGATGACTACAATCTGGGCCGCGACGAGGACCTGGCCTTCGTCAACCCGGTAGGCGACGACGGCACCTTCTCCGATGAGGTGGAGCCATGGAAAGGCCGCTTCGTCATAGACGCCAATCCGGACATCATGGCCGATCTCGAAAGCCGTGGCATTCTATTCAAGGCCGAGACCGTCACCCACACCTATCCCTTCTGCTGGAGATGCGACGCGCCGCTGATCTACTATGCGCATCCTTCCTGGTATGTGAAGACCACCGCGTTCAAGGACGAGATGGTCGCTCTCAATAAGACGATCAACTGGGTGCCGCCCGAGTTCGGCGAGAACCGTTTCGGGCGGTGGCTGGAGAACAATGTGGACTGGGCCCTGAGCAGGGAGCGCTACTGGGGCACCCCGCTCAATATCTGGCTCTGCGAATCCTGCGACGAGCGCTATTGCGTCGGCGGGCTGGACGACCTCAAGGAGCATGCCGTGGAAGTCAAGGGTGAGGTGGACCTTCACCGGCCCTGGATCGACGAGGTCCTGCTCAAGTGCCCGGCCTGCGGCGGCACGATGAGGCGCACGCCCGAGGTGATAGACTGCTGGTTCGATACAGGCGGCATGCCTTATGCCCAGTATCATTATCCATTCGAGAACAAGGAGCTCTTCGAGAGCCAGTTCCCGGCGGAGTTCATCTCCGAAGCCGTGGATCAGAGCAGAGGCTGGTTCTACTCCCTGCTTGCGATCTCTACCTTCATGTCGCATGAGCCCAGCTTCAAGAACTGCATCGTGGCCGGCCATATCCTGGACGCGGAAGGCCAGAAGATGAGCAAGAGGCTGGGCAATGTGGTGGACGCCCATGAGCTTATGGCCGAGACCGGGGCCGACCCCTTGAGATGGTACCTGGTCGCCTCCTCTCCCATATGGCTGCCCAAGCGCTTCAGCACCGAGTCCGTTAAGGAAGTGGCCAGAAAGCTCCTCGGGACCTTGAGGAATGTCTACTCCTTCTTCACTCTCTATGCGAGCATCGACTGCTTCGATCCCGGCGTTCACAGGATCGCGGTCGCGGACCGCACGC
>JASFOL010000024.1:0-8828 GCA_050116545.1 bacterium
TGTCCTTCACCTCATGCCGGGGAGTGTAGGGCGACTCCGTGGCGGCCGCCGGTAGCACCGATGATGCAATCAGTATCAAAGCGCAGAGAGCCAGGATGCCGACAGCGCGCGGGGGCATGTCTCGGTCTTTCATATATGGTATCTCCCTTTCTGACAGGGGCTGCCGGTCCGGAGGGCGGATTGCTCTCAAGCGCTCCGGCCTATGGCAGATAAGTCAATTTGAGATAAGGGAGGAAGTCTCCTTCCTGAACAATGACGCGTGCCGCCTTGTCCCCGATCTCGATCTCGCCCTCAACCATCTGGTATTTCATGCTCGGCCAGTGATGGACTTCCACCTTGACCACATACTTACCCTTCTTGACAGGTTTGCCGTTCATGTCTTTGAGATCCCACACATAAGCGTGCTGGCCCGTGTCGATGCTGGCGCCGGTGACGGCATCTGCGCCGGCGAACTCGGTTGCCGATGCCCAGACGGGCAGTACCACCTGAGCTTCCTTCACATGGCCGCTGAACCCCGACACATAGAGAGTCCGGACGAATTCCTCATCCGGTGTCTCGATCCACACGGCGGTCTGCGGGGGCAGCTCGTCTCTGAATGCTATGAGGAATTCGATGCCGACAACCGGCCTGGCCTGCGCGTCGGGGTCGAAGCGCTCTACGTGCGGGCGCATGGCATTGAGGACCATGGCGGAGGCCTCCGCCTCCGGGTATTTGTTGACGACCCCTATCCATTGACTCATGCCCTTCTTCTGGTATGCATAACCCAGCCAGAAGGCTGCCTCCGCACGGTCGGCGGACGGCATGTCGCTGTCCATGACCATCTGGAGATACTCGATGCCCTGGTCCAGCTTGCCGACGAAGAAGGGGAAGCTTACCGCCGTCACGCCGTTGAGCAACCTCATCTTCATGTCGTCCGGGGCGAGCTCCACGGCTTTGTCGAGATGAGTCATCGCTCGGAAGACGGCATTGGTGGCCCGATCGGTGTCCTCGTGGATCTCCTGATCGTAGATATCACCTCCATCGAAGGGCGACATTATCGCAATTGCCAGCTGCCTGTGGGCCTCCGCATTGTCCGGGGCGGATGCGACCACCTGATTCAAGAGATCTTCGGCTTCGGCGAACTTGCCGGCCTCTATCAGGGCCTTGCCTTTCGCGATCATCTCGTCCACCTCTTCGGGCGATAGATCGGCCGTCGCGGCCCCCGCAGTCTCGTCGGCGGCCATGTCGGCCTTGAGCTTTGCTATGCTCTCCTCGGCAGCCCCGGCCGACTCGCCATCCGGCGCGAGCTCCACTACCTTCTCCCAGGCGGCTAAGGCCTGCGGCCTCTCTCCGATATTGGTGTAGCCGACAGCCATGAACTGATAGGCCTGCACCAGCATGTCCATCGAAACCGCATCGGGATTCTTCTCGTGAAGGCCCACCAGGTATTTGAGATCGTCCAGGCTCTGGTTCAACTTCCCGAAAACGGCGGGGATATTCACTCCCATCATGCCCCTGTAGAAGCGGGCCGTCGGGTTGTCAGGGTCAAGTTCGACGCCCTTGTCCAGGTAGACGAAGGCGTCGGTCAGCAGGTTGCCGGCCTCGGGGAAATTACCGGCATCGGCGGCTTCCCCGGCGAGGGCGCCTGTTACCAGGCCCAGGTTGGCCTGCACAAGAGCGTCTTCCGGATAGGCTTCCGCCGCTTCCTTGAGCAACTCGGAGGCGGCGGTGGCATTGCCGCCCTCCCGGAGCGCCCCGGCCTCGGCAATATACTCGTCAACCGTCTTTGCGACGACGGCGGTCGACAGGAACAATACGCCAATACAAGCCACAGTCAGTATGGTCCTCATGGTTGATCCTCCGCTAAATCCGGTCCTCTGTGAAAGGGTCGGGCCGATTCTATCATGGGAAGGTCAGGCTTTCCAGTCAATTGAGCGAAAGGGCCGGGCCCGGTGCTGCCGCCCCGGCATGGCAGGGCAAGCCTGTCTACTGAATGTAGCCCAGCGCGCGAAGCTCTTTCCTGGTCTCTTCATCGAGATTGAGAAAGGTTTCACCCCTTTAAGCGGCCTTCTCTACCCATACACGTATTTTGGGGGGGGTCTGGGTGGGCGCGGGCCTGCCCTCCGATAGGGCCTGGGGGCGCTTCCCGTTCTGTGTGAAGGGCATCTCCTCGGGGCCGGCCAGGGACGCGCCCAGGAATGTGGCACCGGTGGCCGCGTCTCCGTCGATCCTGAAATCGAATTCGACCGGGATCCTCTCGGGCTCCACCCGGAATGCCAATCTCGCCGTTCCCCTGAGCTGAAGGTGCTTGAGCTCGAGCCCTGACCTTGAACGGACCAGCCGCAGCGGCGCCTGGTCGGGGGCGAGCCTCCCGGAGCTATCCAGGATCTTGTGTGCCGTTATGCAACCGGGCATCAGTCCCCTTTCGGCAATAATACCGATATCGAAAGTGTGCTCCTGGTCTCCGGCTCCCAGCTCTATGTACCAGGTGCTCGCCATGCCGAAAAGGGCTCCATAGAAGAGGTTGTCCAGCCTGGCCAGCGGCTCTGGCTCGAGGCGGGCGACATCGTGCATCTCGTCCGGATCGGCCTCCCGGTCGAACAGCGCCTGCTCCCCTGTCATCATCCTGGTCACCAGTTTCCAGGGATAGACGCTGATGCACTTCTCCTCCGAAGAGTGCATCAGGGCCTCAGCATAGGCCGCCTCCGGCGGCAGGAGGTCCACACCGGCGGGAGACAAGGTGCCCTTTCCCATGAGCAGGGGTCTGAGCGAAACACCTTCGAAGTGCGGTTGGACAGGTATGTCCAGAATGTCCAGTATTGTCGGAGTGATATCGAGCAGCCTGACCTGGCGCTCGATGCCGACATTCTCAGGAAGGACCCCCGGCAGCGAGAAAATAAGCGGTACGTGGATCAGCTCATCATAGAGAGTATGCCCGTGCTCGAAGCCGCCATGCTCGAAGAACTCCTCGCCGTGGTCGCTGAGAAAGACGATCAAAGTGTTCTCAAGGAGGCCGCGGTCATCGAGTCCTCCGAGCAGCGCCCCCACCGCGCTGTCGGTGAAGGTGATCTCGCCGTCATAGAGGGCCACGATCTGCTTCCAATCATCGTCCTCAAGCTCCCGCATCTGAACGAACATGGAGTCACGCACCCTGGAGAAGCCTTCGAGATTGAACGAGTTGCCGATTCGGCCCCGGTAGCCGGGGAAGTAGAGCGTGTCATAGGGGGGGGGAGGGGAATATGAAAGATGGGGATCGAAGTAATGCGCGAACATGAAGAAGGGAGCACCCTCTATTCCGTCGATCCACTCGAGCGCGTCCCGGGTGGTGCCGGCGGCATCTCTGCCGTCGGGCGGAGTCATGTTGTAGGCGTCGAATCCGCGGGCCACCCCATTGGCCGGCTTCAGGGCCGGGGCATTGACTATTGCTCCGGTCGCGTAGCCATTGTCATTTAGTATGCCGGCAAGAGTGGGGAAGGAGTCCCGTATATGGCTTTTCACGACTGTGGCTCCGTGCTGGGTGGGATGCAGAGAGGTGAATACGGTGGAGAACGAGGGCAGCGTCCAGGGGGCCGAGCTCATGCACTCGGCACAGAGAACTCCGCGGCCGGCGAGTTTGTCGATCTCAGGGGTGGTGTTTCGCTCGTATCCATAGCAGCCGAGATGATCGGCCCTGAGCGTATCGACCGCTATGATCAACACATTGAGCCGCGATGCTTCCTGGCCGCATGATATGGCCAGCGCCACGCAGAGCAGAATCAGAGTGAGGCCTCTCAGACTGTCCATGCGGGAATCTTAGCATATCCGGACACAGTTTCGCACTTGCTTATGTGCGCCTGCCGGGGCACAGGGCGAGTGCGCGTGAGGCCGGGCGAATGCGCGTGGGGCTGTGCGACGGGCCATTGCACGCGTACAAGGTCATGGCGACAATGGGTGGGGTGGACCCGCCTGGGCCCACCCCGTCTCCCGGACAGGAAGTCGATGGTTTTCTGAGCGTGCGGCCGCTTAGAAGTCGGTATCGTCGAAGGTTATCAGGTCATACTCAAACAGGTACTCGACCGGATTCCAGCCGACCATCTCCTGCATGATACAGTCCACGTCGGAGGTGAGTACCAGCCAGATCTTGGCTCCGTCCGGGTAGTTCTCATCGTCCATTGTGGGAAGATCTCCGGTGTCCACCGCGTTCTTGATGTGGACATTGCCGTCGATATCGGCGGTTCCCTCACCGAGGCATATAAGTCCGCTTCCGGGCCAGGGATCAGGATAGTAGATCAGCGTATAGTCCATGCCGGCCTCGAGGCCATGGCCGTTGAAGTTGAAGTTGAACTCGGCGGCCTCGTGGCTGTACCTCATCTTGCCCCAGGCCCCGCCCTCAACGATCTCCCAGGTATCGGGGTCCTTCTCGTTGAAATAGAGGTGGGAGATGTGTGAGGCGCCTGACGGGCCATTGGGAACCCGGCCCTGGCCGGGTTTCATGCCAAAAGACACGCCTGCGAAGGCGATCCCGATGATCGCAACAACGGTGATGAGTAATGCAGCTTTCTTATACATTCAAACGTCCTCCCTCAAAAGGAAATGTGCAAACTGTCTTCCCTGGTCACGCCCATACATCTTTCGCCCGGTCCGTGCCTTCGGGGCGGGCACAACCGGTCTGGTTCATAGGCATCACCTCCCTGGGCCAGGCATCATTGCGCCTGTTCTGAACTGGCTGCTTGGCTGAAGTGTTGTGAATCGATGGGGGTTAACCCGGACATGGAACTTCTCTGCAAGGCGCGTGCCACCTGCGGCCGACAGGTGGAAATCCTGTTAGCCGCCCCTGGATGGTGGCTTAGCATACCGGGAAGCTGTGAGGAAAAAGCCTCAAGGCGCCGGTCTGGTTGCCGGGTGCAATGGAAGGGCTTGCGAGGTGCGAAGCTCTTCTGACCGAGTGTGGTCGACTTCCCGACACAATGGCGCCGGCTTGCTGGGTGCGATGCGGATCGGCCGGGTGAGGACTTTGCCGGACCCTCGAAGTTGGGATTGTAACCCGGACGGGATATCGGTATAATGTCTCAGAGGTTTGAAACACGCTTTCGCGACGGATCCCGTCCCAATCATACTGCCCCGGGGAGTGAGGTTGTTCTGTTGGGTAGGCTTGTAGCGATTGTTGATGATGAGCCCGACATCCTGGAGCTTGTCTCGATTCACCTTGAGCGATCCGGTTTCGAGGTGAAGTCATATCCCGATGCGTCTAGCTTCCTCGTTTCTTTGACGAAGCGGGTCCCGGACCTTGTGATTCTCGATCTCATGCTTCCGGACATGGACGGCCTCGAGATCTGCAAGCAATTGAAGCGCGATGACAGATTTGGCGCCATACCGGTGATAATGCTGACGGCCAGGGGCGGGGAGACCGACAAGGTGCTGGGCCTGGAGCTGGGTGCGGACGACTATGTGACCAAGCCTTTCTCTCCCAGGGAGCTGGTGGCAAGGGTGCGGGCGGTGCTCCGCAGAGATGGGGTGAAGGAGAAAGCAAGCAATATCACGGTGGGCGATATGCTTGTTATCGACTGCGACAAGTATGAGGTAATGGTCAAGGGAAAGAAGGTGGAGGTAACACCGACAGAGTTCAAGATCCTCGCCTTTCTTGCCTCCAAGAGCGGACGGGTGCAGACTCGTGAGCAGATACTTGACCATCTCTGGGGGCATGAAAAGGCCGTGATTGACAGAACGGTTGACGTACATATAAGAAATCTCAGAGAGAAACTGGGCCGGGCAGCCGGTATGGTCAAAAGCATCAGGGGTGTCGGGTACAAAGTAGAATGAGCAAGTCACTGTTCCTCAAGATATTCACCGGCTTCGTCATAGTGATCGTCGCTATGGCCGGCTTCACGCTTCTCCTCTCATACAGGACGGTTCGGAACCATCATCTCAAAGTGCAGCGTGAGAGTCTGATTCTGATGGCGGAGGGCATGAAGCCGGTTTTCAGCGACGCTCTAGCCGCTCATGACTCCGCGCGGCTGGATTCCCTGGCCAAGCACCTTGGCGCCCGGACCAACTCGCGAATCACGATAGTCGGTCCCGACGGCACCGTGATCGGTGATTCCTGGCGCAATCCCGCTGAGATGGAAAACCACAGGACCCGTCCCGAGATAATGCGGGCCCTGCGCGGGGACATAGGAACATCGCTGCGTTACAGTGACACTCTCGAGGAAGATCTGATCTATGCCGCCATCCCGATTGGGAACGAGGGAAGGGTGGACGGGGTTCTGCGCGTCAGTCTGCGCTTGAGGAGCATAGACCAGGCGCTCGCGGATCTTAGGAATGACATTGCCATGATCGGTATGGCCGTTGCCATCCTATCCTTGATGGGCGCCTTGCTCTTTGCCAGGAATCTCTCCCGTCCGATCGACCAGTTGACCGAAGCTTCCCGCAGGGTGGCCTCAGGCGACTTCGATACGCGCGTCCTGCTCAGGGGCGGAGGCGAACTCAAGGACCTGGCCGACAGCTTCAACTCCATGACCGATCAGGTCAAAATACTGTTCGGGGAGCTTTCCGAAAAGAGTGACGAGCTGAACGGCATTGTCGGCTCCATACAGGACGGCCTGCTTGTGCTGGACAGGGACGGGAGGATAGTGCTCAGCAATCCGGGATTCACAAGCATTGCCGGGCGGGAGGGGTCGCGTGGTATGCCCTACTGGGAGGTCATCCGGGCACCTGATCTGGATGATCTGGTCCGAACGATCACGGCTCAGCGTACGGGCCTGGTGAGAGAGATTCAACTCGGTGGCAGGATCTACCTGTGCAGCGGCAGCTTCCTGGCTTCACGCGGCGGCGTGGTCCTGCTGATTCACGACATAACCGAGATGAAGAACGTGGAGAAGGTGAAAAGAGACTTCATCGTGAATCTCTCGCATGAGCTGAGAACGCCGCTGACGGCGATCAAGGGTTTCCTGGAGACTCTCCAGGAAGAGGTGACCCTTGATGGAAAGCACTATCTCGGGATCGCAAGCAAGCACACGGACCGGCTTGCAAGCATAGTGGAAGACCTGCTGGTGCTTTCGGAGCTCGAGGACAGCGGCACGGGGCTGGTACTGGAACCTGTCGATCTCAGGGAGCTGGTGCGGGAAACGGTTCATATTCTGGAACCTGGGGCCAGAGAGAAGAAGATTCATATCTCGATCGAGGGGCCCGGCAGCGGCCCGCGGATAGAAGGGGATCGCTTCAAGCTGGAACAGGTCTTCATCAACCTGATCGACAATGCGCTCAAGTACACTGAGAAGGGCGACGTCAGGGTGAAGATCAGGGAGACCGAAGACCATGTGGTCATCACGGTCGAAGACACCGGCGCGGGGATACCGGCAGAGCATCTCCCGCGGATTTTCGAGAGGTTCTATGTGGTTGATAAATCAAGGTCCAAGACCTTCGGTGGAACAGGTCTGGGCCTTGCCATCGTAAAGCATATCGTCCTCATGCACGGCGGGACCATAGAAGTTGAAAGCACCCCCGGCATGGGCACACGCTTCACCCTGACCCTTCCGGCCGCGCAGGCCTCATAAAGGCCAGGGCCTCTTAACACAGAATTAACACAACGCTTATACCTGCTTAACCTGCCTGCAATACCATCTGCTCGATGCTATCAGACACCAGAAGTGGGACGAGATACAGTGCGGGGCGCCCTGTCATGCTCGCGAGCAGATGGCCAGTGGACCAGTCCTCAGGAAGATACCGTTAAACGTGGGTTCCGCAGAGAAGTCGGCGAACGGCATTGTGGCGGGGTCCCCGCTCAGTTCAGTGAACCATCGATTGCCGAAGATACTGGAGGATGATGGATGTGTCCCTATCTAAGAGTCGGAGAATCATGGTCGAATTGCGCGGCCTATATCGGCCCGTGCACCGAGCCTTCCGTTTATGAGCGGGAGTACTATTGCAACACATGCTCTCATCCGAGCTGCGTGTGGTTCTTGAGCAGCATGAAGGAGGTGATCCCGAACAAGGAAGCTGACTGTGCGACGACGAACCATGATGTGGAGTGGAGTGAAGAATTGATGGCTCATTCCAGAATCTGAACAAGGAGAATCTACTCATGATACGGACAAGGGGCTGCTCCGGCGTCCTCGCCCTTCTCGCTGCTCTGATCCTGGCCGGTAGTGCCCGTGCATTCTCACCTGAGAACACGACGTTCAAGGGTGACCTGCGGTTGAGGTATCAATATGAGCAGACCGAGAAGACAGACGGACTGCTGCAGCGGCACAGAGGCAGGTTCAGGTTTCGGGTTGGCTTTGCGACAATGATGAGTGAAAACATCGAGATAGGAGCCAGGCTGGCCACCGGGGACACCGACCCCAGGTCAACCAACCAGACCGCCACAAGCTTCTTTTCAACCAAGGATATCCGGCTGGATAGGGCCTATGTGTACTGGGATGCCAGTCGGCAACTGACGGTGAAATTCGGCAAGTACTCGGAGTCGTTCCTGGTGACCGATGACCTGCTCTGGGACTCGGATATCACCTTCGAGGGAGGGACGCTGGACTGGAGAAAGCAGATGGCGGGAGGCGCCGCGCCCTTCGTGTATGGAGCGATGTCTGTTCTCGAGGAGAACAAGACAACCAGCAAAGACATCCAGATGTATGTGGTGCAGCCAGGCATCGTCTATGATTCCGACAGGCTGGGCCTGAAGACCGGACTGACGCTCTATGTGTTCGAGCATCTGAAGGGGTCGATGCCCGATGATGACATCAGTTCAGGGACCAACACCCGGGTGGACGGCAATCTCAAATACGACTATGACAGCATCAATCCGGTGCTCTTCCTCGTCTATCGTCCCGCCGGCTCTGGGGCCTCTGCACCCGTCCTCAAGGTCATCGGGAACTATG
>JASFOL010000025.1:0-8761 GCA_050116545.1 bacterium
CGAGCGGCTCGACAGCGTGGAGGCGGTGTTCGCGTACGCTTCGGGCGAGAGCGTGGCCGTGAGCTCCGGACTCAGGGATAACCTGGTGAGACTCGATGACGAGTAACAAAAGACGCAGCAGGATGACGCCGGCGGACCTCATGGTGATTGTGCTACTTGCGGGTCTTGGGATAGTCCTTCTAGGCACAGCGGGATCCGGAGGATCGGGCGGACATCTGCTCACTGTAAAGAGCTTCGGAGGCCGGACCCTGGTCCATGATCTCAGCCAGGATGCGGAGCTCAAGGTGGAAGGTATTCTCGGCACGACCGTTATCGTGGTTGAAGACGGGCAGGCGTCGTTTGCAAGTTCGCCATGCAAGCATCAGCTATGCGTGGGCAGGGGAAAGATCGGGCGATCAGGCGAATGGGTGCTTTGCCTTCCAAACGGTGTTATAGCTGAAATCTCAGGGGAGGATGACTATGACGGCGTCACCCCCTGAGAGGTTCATGCCACCCCATGAGCGATCCTCATCACCCCCTGAGAGGTCCATGCCACCCCATGAGCGATCCTCATTATCCCCTGATCGGCCTATGACGGGTGCAGCGCATCTCTCCAGGCTCGGCCTCCTGGCCGCTGCGGCCGTCGCCGCCTATGTTTTCGAAAGCATGCTGCCTTCCCCCGTGCCCTGGGCCCGGATAGGGCTTTCAAATGTCTTCGTTGTCATAGCCCTCTTCGGCTTCGGGGCCAGGGACGCCCTTATCGTGAATCTCGTCAGGGTGATTGCAGGCAACTTCCTCATGGGTTTCATGTTCAGCCCGGCATTCATCTTCTCCCTGGCCGGCAGCACAGCCGCCCTTGGGGTGATGGTGCTTCTCAGGTGGGGGCTCTGGCCGCGCCTGTCGGTGATCGGGGTGAGTTGCCTGGGAGCCGTTACCAACAATGTGGTGCAGGTGGGCGTCTTCACGCTGCTCTTCTCCGCCTCCGGTGCGGCGCGCGGCCTGATGGGCTCCTTCATCCTGCTGGGGACCGGGGTGGGCTTCTTCACGGGTATGATCGCGATGGCGATCCTCGCCAAGGTTAGGCTTGAAACAGCGCGGCCGGTTGATTAGAGTCTCAACGAGATGAAGAATATAGGCCGGGTGGTTAACCTGCGGGATGGACTTGCCGAAATAGCTGTAGGCAGGCATTCCGAATGCAAACGCTGTGGGGCCTGTCTGGCGAGTCTTGATCCGAAGCAGAGGACGCTGCTGGCAGCGAATGACAGGGGAGCCGGGATCGGAAACACGGTTGAAATCGAGGTGCCGCCCGCGCGTGCCATAGGGGCGGCATTCCTGCTTTTCATAGCACCGCTCCTCATGGGCCTGGGGGCAGCCTACCTGGGGTACAGAGTCGCCCTGAGCCTGGGATGGCCGGAAGCCGCGGTCGCGACAGGCTTCGGATGCGTGGCTTTGATGCTGTCACTTCTCATACTCAGGTTTGCCGAGCGTTCAGGATCACGGGCCAGGATGGCGCGGATCGTACGCGTACTGCAGGATGAGAACGAAATCGAAGGGAGGCACTGATACCCTCTTTAGCACCTAAGGCGCTTGCGCGCCAATGTTGCAGGTTCGCACTCAAGAAAAAAGCCGAAGATGTAATCATCATCGATCTCCGCAAGCTGAATGCGCCTACCGACTACTTCGTTATCTGCAGCGGCACCGCCGACCGGCAGGTCAAGGCCATAGCGGACAGCGTGATTGACGGCCTCAAGACCAAGGGTCACAGGCCCTGGCACGTGGAGGGCTACGAGGCCAGGCACTGGATTCTGATAGACTATGTCAATGTGGTTGTTCACATCTTCAATGGCGACACACGTGACTTCTATTCGCTTGAGACCCTATGGGGCGACGCCCCGAGCGAAGTGGTGGAGTAGCGATACAGGCGGTCGGACCAGGGAGTAACGGGACCTGGCGGCAGCCGGACCCGGCAACGGCCGCACTACCTGAAACCTCTGTATGATATCCGTTTGCGTGATGTCCCTTGTGCTTTTCTCCTCTTCTCCATTCTGCTAAACTCGGTGTGAACAGAGGGCGATTGCCGAGGGGAGTTGAGCATTTGGATAATTCACAAGGGGACGAGCGGCGCCTCTATGGGGACCTTGCCTGGACCTGGCCTATCGTGAGCCCTCCCGAGGACTATGTCGCCGAGGGAGAGTATTTCGCGCGCCTGATCCGTGAGACCGCTGAGCTCGAGGTGAAGACCCTGCTTCACCTCGGTTGCGGAGGAGGCCACAATGACTTCACACTCAAGCGTCATTTCAAGATGACCGGGGTCGACATAAGCGACGCCATGCTCGAGCTTGCCCGAAAGCTCAACCCTGATGTCACATATTTGCCCGGCGACATGCGCTCCGTGAGGCTCGAATCCAGCTTCGACTCGGTGGCGCTTCTTGACGCGGTCAACTATATGCTGACAAGGAACGATCTCCGCAAGGCCTTCGAGACGGCATTTCATCATCTCAGGCCCGGAGGCGTCCTGCTGACCACGGTGGAACAGACCCCGGAATCTTTCCGGCAGAACCTGACGAGGCAGTGGACCAACCGCAGGGAGGAAACCGAGATCACTTTTATCGAAAACTCCTATGATCCCGATCCCCAAGATTCGACCTATGAATCCACCTTCGTGTTCCTGATCAGGCAGAACGGAAAACTCGGCATCGAGATCGACCGTCACCTCGGGGGGATATTCCCCATGGACACCTGGCATGACATCCTCCGGGACGTGGGCTTCACCGTGAAGCAGGAGCCCCATGAGGACTCATCGGAGGACGCCGGGCCAATCCGGGTGCTGGCTTGCACCAGACCGGGATGATCCCCGGAGAATCAGGAAAAGGGAATCAAAGAGAGAAGGGGGCAGTCCATGAACCTCGATGATATCGCCAGGCACAACCAGGCCTACTGGAGGAAGATGGCCACGGACAAGGGCCGGGAGGTCAACAGGTACACCCGGCCGTGGCCGGACCTTGACGTGGGCATGCTTCGGGCTTACATCCGGGGAAACGTGGATGTGCTGCCCGAGCCCTACACCTATGTCTATCCGGCATCCGTGCTCGCCGGCGCTCAGGACAAGGAAGCCCTCTGCCTGGCTGCCAGCGGGGGCCAGCAGTCGGTGGTATTCGGCCTCCTGGGGGCAAGGGTAACCGTCTTCGATCTGACCAGCGAGCAGCTCAAGGCCGACAGAGACATGGCCCGGCACCACGGTTATGAAATCAAGACCGTTCAGGGAGACATGCGGGATCTCTCAGGCCTTGAGGCCGGTGCTTATGACCTTGTCTACCAGGCCGTGTCCGCCTGTTTCGTGCCCGACCTTCGCAAGGTCTATCGCGAGGTGGCCCGTGTGGTGAAGCCCGGCGGCATATACAGGGTCGAGCACTGCAACCCGGCCACGCACGCGGTTGACGATGACTCCTGGGATGGAGAAGGCTACCGAATCCTGGACTCTTATGGTCCCGGACGGATCGAGGACTCGGACACCGTTGAGTTCCGGCATCTGATGAGCGATATCTTCAATGGGCTCATCGAATGCGGTTTCGTGATTCGCGGCGTGTGGGACGATCCTCGTCACCTGCAGGACACCGGCGCCGAGAAGCCCGGCACATATGACCATGTGCTCGGATTCGTGGCCAAACACTTCGCCATAGTGGCCGAGAAACCCGAAAGATAGGCTTCGCCGGCACCGCCGGAATCGTATATCCGCTCAAAAGGGTTGGTTCTTTCAAATGGGTCGGGTAGCGAAATGTGAATTCATAATTCGCGACCCGACCCAATGTTGTTTGGGGGCTGGAGGGCGGGTTTCAAGGGCCTTAGGGCTTGATTGGACCCCTGATTTGTGGTATCATAGCGGCCTGCGGGCTATGTGGGAGGCCAACTTGAAAAAGGAGCGGCGTGTGCCTCAGGATGGTATCAGGCAGGCTGTATGTGAGCTTCCCGATGTAGATGATTGCCAGATCGAGTTCGACAAGAGCGGCGCGATCTCCGCAATACATGTGCTCTCCCGCACCCGGAGACCACCCAAGCAGATTGTGCGCGATATAGAGTCGGTCCTGCAGGCCAGGTTCGGCATCGCGATTGACCACAGAAAGGTCTCCGTAGCCAAGGTTCCCGCGAGGCCTGAACCCGTGGCGGATTCACACCCGGCAAGGGCGGTGAGGCCGCGGCTGGTCTCGGTCAGCGTCTCGATAGGAGAAGGCAGGGGCAGCTGCACGGTGGTGCTGGAGAGAGGCGGACTCCAGGTGGATGGAGAGGCCACCGGCGTCGCCGTGGGGCCGGGAACGCTCCGGCTCATTGCCAATGCGACGTTCAGGGCCCTGGAGAGGCTGGTGAGCGAGGCCATAACCTTCGATCTGCTTGACGTGGTCAGGCTCAAGGCCGGCGACCGCGACACGCTCCTGGTGCTTGCCAACTATGTTTCCAACGGCGATGTGAGAAGCCTCGCGGGATGCGTCCAGTACGAGGGCAATGAGCAGGAAGCCGTGGTCCACGCCACGCTGGACGCCTGCAACCGCATCGTCGAGATGCTGCCGCAGACCGAGCAGACCGAGTACGAGATCTCGCCTTTCGAAGACGAGTGAAGTGTCAGAGAGTTTACCTCCCTGTTTACTTCCTGACAGCTCCATGGATTTGTGTTGACCATATTCGCATGGGATTGCAGAATCTTTGCGTGTCGCCCGGGCACGCAAGGTGCAATAGACGGGGATGGATATGAAGAAGATGACCTATGGCCAATCCGGAGTTGATCTCAAGCGCTATGGCAAGCTCTTGAAGAACATAAAGGGAAACCTGAAGAAACATAGCGAGTCCAGCGGAAGCGGCTCCTTCGCGGGTCTGCTTGCTCTTGAAGGAACGCTGAAGAAAGGCCGAATGGTGGTCGCCAGCGTGGACGGGGTCGGAACCAAGGTGCAGGTGGCGACCGCATACGGGCGGCATACCGGGATCGGAAGGGATATCGTCTCCCATTGTGTTGGTGACATACTGTGTGCCGGAGCCCGCCCGGTCGCCTTCATGGATTACATGGCCTTCGACCGGCTGGACTCCGCGGTGTTCTCCCAGGTGATGAAGGGGATCACCACCGAGTGTGCCGCCCACGGGATACAGCTCATCGGTGGTGAGACCGCCGAGATGCCCGGCGTGTACAGGAAGGGCGAGTATGACGTGGTGGGCTTCATCATCGGTGCCGCCGAAAAACGGAAAGTGCTGGACGGTTCGCGAATAAGGAAGGGCGACCTGATCGTCGGGCTCCCATCCAATGGGCTTCATACCAATGGATACAGCCTGGCGAGAAAAGCCCTCCTGGGAAGAGGACGCTTCAAGGTGACCGACCGTCCGCCGGGCTGGAAGTCCACACTGGGCAGCGCGCTTCTTAAGCCCCACACCAACTATTTCGACCAGGTGTACCCTCTTGTGGAGAAGGGTCTCCTCAGGGGAATCGCCCATATTACGGGCGGAGGCATCGCCGGCAATCTCTGCCGCGTTCTCCCGCCCGGCTGCTCCGCGGTCGTGAAGAAGTCCCTGTGGCGGGTTCCCAGGATCTTCAGTCTGATCGCCGAGCGCGGTCCTGTGGAGCCCGACGAGATGTACCGGGTGTTCAACATGGGGCTGGGAATGCTCCTTGTTGTCCCTCACCCGGCCCTTCCGGAAGTGCTGAAGAGCACTCGAGCCTCCAGGGTGGTGGGTGAGATAACGGGTGGTGACGGAGAGGTGACTCTCGAGTAGAAGTTCCCGCGCGGTTCCAACATGAACAATCCCGAAATCGTCTATGTCAGCCGTGAAATGGGCGGCATTGTCGCCACGGCCAAGCGGATGGCCCGGACCTCCAGCCCGGTCCTCATCGAAGGGGAAAGCGGGACCGGAAAGGAGCTCGTGGCCCGGCTGCTCCACGCCTCCGGAGAGCGCGGCAGGATGCCCTTCGTGGCCATAAACTGCGGCGCCATACCCGAAGGCCTTTTTGAGAGCGAGCTCTTCGGCTACAGATCGGGGGCCTTCACGGGGGCGGTGAGAAACAAGCCCGGAATCTTCGAGGCCGCCGACGGCGGGACCATATTCCTCGATGAAATCGGCGACCTCTCACCGGCAATGCAGGCCAAGTGCCTGAGGGTGCTCCAGGAGCGGGAAGTCAGGCGCGTGGGGGAGACCAGGCCCAGGCGGATCGACGTCAGGGTGATAGCCGCCACCAACAGGTTGCTGGAGCGGGAGATGAAAGCCGGGCGATTTCGCGAGGATCTCTACTTCAGAATAGGCGTCTTGAGACTCTGCATACCGCCCTTGAGGGAGCGGCCGGAGGACATCGATGTCCTGGCCGGCTTCTTCGCTTCCGGCTATGCCCGCAAGCTTTGCCGGGAAGTTCCCGCCATAGCGCCTGATGCCCTTGAGGTCTTGCGGCTCTATGCCTGGCCGGGGAATGTCCGCGAGCTCGAAAACGAGATACACCGCATGGTCGCCCTCTCGGGGGAGGCGGCGACGCTGGGAGCCGATCTGATCTCTCGGCGCATAAGGCAGGGCATAAGCCGCGCCGCGGCGGGTGCGGGAAAGGGGAAACTCAAGGCCCGTCTGGTCTCATATGAGAAGGAGATCATCAAGGAAGCCCTGGATCTCTATGGATGGAACAAGACCCGGACGGCGAGGCATCTTGGCCTTACCCGGCAGGGGCTTCACAGAAAGCTCAGCAGGCTGAGGATATACCGCACCGATCCCAACTGATTGAAGTTGACGGCATCGACGAGGCTTTGTTAGCTTGCGGGAGAACGGCCATGGCTGCCTCGGCAAGTGCGGGAACGGCAGCAGGACGAGTCACAATGGAACCAGTCACGACGGGACCGACCATGAAGCGACCACAGATGACAGGAGGATCGCCTGACCGCATTCCGGGTTCGGCGCGGGCCCTGATCTCGGCCCTTTCGGGGGTGGCGGCCGGCTTCTGTTTCTGGCCTTTCAGGACAGGTTTCGCCGCCTTCTTCGTCCTGGTTCCTTTCCTGGCTTACTCGGGCCTCAAGGACGGGCGTGGCAGGTATCTGCTCAACTCTTTCATATTCGGCTTGTGCTATTTTATGGGAAGCCTTTACTGGATAGCGATGCTGGACCGGGAGCAGATCACGCTTCCATGGCTGAGGCTGCCCGCGGCGCTTCTGCTGTCGCTCTATCTCTCGCTCTTTATTCTGCTGGCGGGTTTTCTGATCCGGCGCATCACTCGCCTCGGCATTCCCTATGCGATAGCCGTCGCCCTGGTCTGGGGAGGAGTTGAGTATCTGCGCTCCCTGGGCCCGCTGGGGTTTCCCTGGTCCAGCCTGGGCTATTCCCAGACGCCGTACCTGGGCATAGTGCAGCTGGCCTCAGTTGTGGGAACCTATGGTCTCTCGGCCTGGCTGGCTCTTATCAACGGACTCATTGCCACTTTCCTGCTCTCTCCAAAGCGATCCGTGCTCGTCGCGGCCCTTCTGGTCTTCTCGGTTCCCACGATTGCGGGGTATATGATGCTGGCCGGAGCCCCCGAGGAGCAGGACCGCGTGCGCCTGGCGCTCATCCAGCCCAGTATCGACGGCACTATAAAGTGGGACCGGGCTTTCCGCGACTCCACGATCAAGCTGCTGACCGATATGACCGCGGATGCTCCCGAGGCCGACATGGTGGTTTGGCCGGAGACCGCCGTGCCGTTCTACATCAGGTATAATCCGCGGGAGCTTCGTGACATCAAGACCCTGGCCCGGGCGAAAGAGTCGTATCTCCTGGTGGGCTTCCCCGACTTCTCTGACGGGGAGGACGCCGACCGTTTTTATAACTCCGCATTGCTTATCGATCCCGATGGGGAGGAGGCAGGCGAGTACCGCAAGATACATCTTGTTCCCTTCGGGGAGATGTTTCCCTTCGAGGACCGCTTCGAGATCTTGAAGCGAGTCAACTTCGGGGAGGGAGACTTCTCTCCGGGGCAAGACTATGCCGTCTTCGAGGTCGACGGCATGAGGTTCGGGGTCGCCATCTGTTTTGAGTCGATCTATCCGGACCTGGTAAGGGAGTTTGTGGCCGGGGGAGCCAATGCTATCGTCAACATCACAAATGATGAATGGTTCGGGGCGAGCATCGGGCCCTATCAGCATGCCCAGATGGCGGTGATGCGCGCCGTGGAATTCAGGATCGGTCTCGCCAGGTGCGCCAATACAGGCATGTCGATGTTTGTCGACCCGTATGGGCGAATTACCTCAAGGACCGGGCTCTTCACACGTGCGACCCTGACCGACGATGTAAGAACCGGCCCGGGCAGGTCGTCCTATTTCAGGGCGGGAAGGGTTATCGAGGCCGGGATGCTGATCTTGATCCTCGTGCTCGGGGGCTTGAGCTTCGCGGTGCGCCGCGGCAGGCCCTGACCCGGATTCAAAGGGTTTGACACCGCCGGAGAAGCGGTGATATAGTGGCGGCGGTTTGGGGAAGTGACAGGACGTCGGGTTTATTGCTCTCAGGGAGTAGTGGTGCTCAGGGGAAGTCAGGTTGTATCCGTAGTCGGCGCTACGGGACTGGTCGGAAGTGAAATAGCAAGGCTTCTGCTTCTTCGCGGTTTCCCCATGTCCGGACTGATCCTCTTCGCGTCGGGAAAGAACCCGGAGCGGAAGGTCTGCCTGGCCGGGCGGGAGATCCCGGTGCGTCCCTTCACGCTTGATGCGATCCGCGGGACCGACCTCTGTTTCCTCGCGGCCGGCGGAGAGTTCAGCCGCCGGAATGCCGAGGCCATAGCCTCTGCCGGCGTCACCGTCATCGA